>CAWUOF010000415.1:0-4407 GCA_963923765.1 uncultured bacterium
CTGCCCCCTTTTCCCCCGGCCCCATGCCCAATTCCCAATTCCCAATTCCCAATACCCCCCTAGGAGTATAATTTTTTAGCAGTCTCCCCAAAAATAACTAACTAAAAGCAATGGCTAGGCAAAGAGTTCTCTCAGGAGTTCAACCAACAGGCAATCTACACTTAGGTAACTATTTAGGTGCTATCCGCAATTGGGTAGAAGGACAAAAACAATATGAAAACTACTTTTGTGTAGTAGATTTACACGCTATTACCGCACCCCATAACCCAGCAACTTTAGCATCAGATACTTATACGATCGCTGCTTTATATTTAGCTTGCGGTATTGATTTAGAATATTCCAATATTTTTGTACAATCTCATGTCTGTGCCCACAGCGAACTCACCTGGCTGCTTAACTGCATTACACCGATAAACTGGCTAACAGATATGATTCAGTTTAAAGAAAAAGCAGTACGTCAAGGGGAAAATGTCAATACTGGTTTACTAGATTATCCAGTATTAATGGCTGCTGATATTTTGTTATATCAAGCCGACAAAGTACCAGTAGGAGAAGATCAAAAGCAACACTTAGAGCTTACCCGTGATATAGCCGCTAGATTTAATCATCAATTTTGTCGGGAAAATCCGGTTTTAAAAGCACCAGAGCCATTAATTCGTCGAGAAGGTGCTAGAGTAATGAGTTTAACGGATGGTACAAAAAAAATGTCTAAATCCGATCCTTCAGATTTGAGTCGGATTAATTTACTTGATTCTCCGACAGAAATTCAGAAAAAAATTAAACGTTGTAAAACCGATCCTTTACGGGGTTTAACTTTTGATGATGCAGACAGACCAGAATGTAATAACTTATTAACGCTTTATACAGTGCTTTCCGGCAAAAGTAAAGAAGCGGTAGCAGCAGAATGTCAAGATATGGGATGGGGTCAATTTAAACCATTACTAACAGAGACAGTAATTTCTGCTTTAAAACCAATTCAAGATAAATATCACGAAATTATGGCCGATCGCACCTATTTAGAGTCGGTATTGCGTCAGGGAAGAGAAAATGCTGAGGAGATCGCTAACGATACTCTAACTAAAGTAAAATCTGCTTTAGGTTATTCTATGCCGCTTTAATAGATAATAACTATACAAAAAGGCAGTGTAAATCCTGGAATAGCCAATTGAATATTCTTGAATAAATTTACATAAAATAATAAAAATTATCCGAAAATTTTTGTTATGAGCGTTTAATTGTTCAAATAATTATTCAAAATAGATTCTAATTACCAGATTTTAAACTGCCCAATTTTTCAAGTCGATCGCTGATTTCTGCATATAAAATTGGGTGATATTAATTATGGGAAAAATACTTCCCTAGGAAAAATGGTAAATTCAAATTAAACGAATAAATCTTTTATTAGCGTTTTCCTATTTCCTCCTTGTATATTTGCATATATAAAATACACTCATTAAATTAGCGATCGGCTATAAAAAATATTCCGGAAAAACCTCAAAATCAAAGCCAAATCAACTAAAAAGATTAGTGCTTTATGTTCACCTGAATTGGTACATTACTTTTATTGTAAAAAACTGTTGTGGCGCTGTCTTCGCCCTATTTGGAACTATAAGCAAAAATTATAAATATTTGCATAGTTAACATATTGTTTTTTTGCAATTGAAGATGTACCCCCTTAATTTTTCTTATTTCCCCAATTTTTTAGATAATGACACAATCTGGAATTTCATCTTGTAGCAATAACACCACTTTTTCCGAAAAACTGCGAAATTTTCGCGCAGCTATTCAAGCTGGTGAGTTTTTGATTACAGCCGAAGTATCTCCCCCCAAGGGTGGGGATGCAACAGAAATGTTAAATATGGCTAAACTACTTAAGGATAGAGTCCACGCGGTTAATATTACTGATGGTAGTCGGGCGGTAATGCGGATGTGTCCATTAGCGGCTTCGATTATGTTATTACAACAGGGAATCGAGCCAATTTGTCAAGTAGCTTGTCGCGATCGCAATCGAATAGGATTACAAGCTGATTTATTAGGAGCAAATGCTCTTGGTATTCATAATATATTAGCTTTAACTGGAGATCCTGTCAAAGCTGGCGATCATATTGACGCGAAAAGTGTATTTGATATGGAAGGAGTCCGTTTATTGCAAATGATTAAAAAATTAAATCTTGGTGTTGATTGGAATGGCAAAAAACTCACAGATGGAGCAACAGATTTATTTCCTGGGGCTGCCGTTGATCCACAATCCCATAGTTGGTCAGGCTTACAACGTAGATTTGAACGCAAAATTCAAGCAGGAGCAGAATTTTTTCAAAGTCAATTAATTTGTGATTTTGACAAATTAGATAAATTTATGCATCAAATTGCTGCTAGTAGCGGTAAGCCAATTTTAGCCGGAATTTTTCTAATAAAATCAGCTAAAAATGCTAGATTTTTAAATAAAAATGTGCCTGGTATAGAAATTTCTGAAGAAATTATAAATAGACTCGATCGCGCTAAAGATCCACTGCAAGAAGGCATTACAATAGCCGCCGAACAAATCCAAATGGCACAGAAAATTTGTCATGGTGTACATATAATGGCTATTAAACGGGAAGATTTAATTCCGCAAATTTTAGAGCGGGCAGGAATTGCTAAATTAAAGTAATAAAGTAATATAGCAATAACTTTTTGATTATTCCCGAAGCTATACAACAATTGATTAATTAATTTAATCGCATAAAAAACAGAGGCGATCGCTTTTTTCTATAAAAAGACAACAGCCTCTGTTTAATATTTTATGGTTAATTTTCTCAAAATAAACATCATGGAACTTGCTTAAATACATAGCAAGAACATATCTGTTGATCAATTTTTAAAATGTAAATATTACCAACTTATTCTACTTTTTGGGAATCTTTAGCTAAGTCTTCTTTCACTAATCCAATGCTACCTTTTAAATTAGCGCTAACTAAATTTGCACCAGATAGATTAGCACGCTTTAACTGAGCATTAAGCAAATTAGCATTAGATAAATTAGCATTAGACAAATCAGTATTAACCAAATTAGCACCAGTTAAGTCAGCACCGCTTAAATCAGCACCACTTAAATCAGCATTTCTGATATCTGCACCACGAAGATTTGCCCCTGCTAGACTTGCGCCTCGCAGATCCGCAGATTGTAAATCCGCTCCTATCAAAGATGCTTTATTTAAAGCAGCATCAAATAGATTAACATGACTTAAATCAGCATAACTCAAATTTGACTGTTTTAAGTTAGCCCCAGATAGAACCGCATTTTTCAAGTTAGCACTTTTAAGCTGACATCCCTGACATTGTTTAGTTTTTAGTAAATGGTTTATTTGTTCTGGATTTGTCCAGCAACCAGAAAGGAAAGCCAGCAGCAATCCTGCTGTAGCTAAGATTTTTGTTTCCACAATAACCTTCCATTAAATGCAACCCTGTAAACTTAAATTTTATTATCTATTGACAATTAAAAATCGGAAAAATTTGCCACTTTTATTTGCTGTTTAACCTTTGTATAGGTAAACCACCATATAAGTATCTATGGATACAATATACTACCACCAAAAATCTAAGATACCTCCGCGATCGCTTAACGAGCAAGCAGACAAATAGTATTTTCAGTAATACATAAAAAAATTATCAGATTAAAATATCTTAATAATTTCATCTAATTTTAAATCTCAAAATTAAAACCTTGTTGTTTTAGCTGTAAATATTTTTCCTCATCAAATTGATATAAACGCGCCGATCTATGGGGAACATTTTTTTGCATTTCATCTAATTCTATTAAAAGATTCATCCCTAAGATCTTTTTACGAAAATTCCGTTTATCTAATTTTTGCTCTAAAATTGTTTCATAAAGTTTCTGCAACTGAGTTAAAGTAAATTTTTTCGGTAACAATTCAAAGCCGATCGGCTCATATCTTACCTTGCCATTTAATCTACTTAATGCTACCTGCACGATTTTATTATGATCAAATGCTAAAGATGGTAAAGCTGACACAGCCAACCAAGCCGTATCACTAGCATCTGTTGCGGCTTTAATGTTATATTCCCATAGATTAACAAGAGCATAATAAGCCACTGTGATCACACGCTCTCGCGGATCTCTATCTACATCACCAAAAGTATATAACTGCTCTAAAAAAATATTTTCTAAACCTGTTTCTTCCTGCAATTCCCTTCTAGCTGCATTATCCAAAGATTCTTCCACTCGCACAAATCCCCCAGGTAACGCCCATTCTCCTTGAAATGGCGGTAATTTGCGCTGAATTAGCACAATTTTTAATAAGTCTTCTGCATCTAAACCAAAAACTACACAATCAACAGCAATATTGGGCCGAGGGAAGTGATAACTGTAGGACATAATTTGAGGGTGGGGAAAGGGGGCAGGGGGGC
>CAWUOF010000416.1:0-4403 GCA_963923765.1 uncultured bacterium
ACAAGGAGTATCGTCGGCAGCGTCAGATGTGTATAAGAGACAGGATAATACATTACGGCATCGAAAATCGGTCTCTATTTCTTAATTGATTAAGCTATGACTAATCGCAATTTGCCAAGACTTAACCAAGGAAACCTGCCCCCAGTGGGAACCCTAATTATTTTATCGATCGCAGTTTTAATCGGGGGTATTTTCGCTCTCTGGATAGCTGGGGTTCCTGAAATTGTCCAAATTTTTAATCATATTGCGCTATGGTATCAGCAACCGATAGCTTGGTTACAAGTACCACAAATTGATAACATATATTACTTACTAATTCCCACCGCATTGCTAGGTTTGACTGTTTTATTAATCACAAAGATTTCCCCAGAACAACAACCCTGGTCACGTTTGTTAGTGGTATTTATATTACTAGCTTTAATTGGGCGTTATATTTTGTGGCGTTCCCTCGCTAGTTTAAACTTCAATACTCCTTTAAATGGCTTGTTTAGTTTGTTGCTTTTGGGAATAGAATTATATTTTATTTTGCGAACGGGTTTTCAAGCTTTCTTACTCTTAAAATTTAAAGATCGCCGGGAAGAAGCCGAAAAAAACGCCCTCGCTGTTACATCAGGAAAATTTAATCCTTCCGTAGATATTTTAATCCCAACCTACAACGAATCTGCCCAGATTATTCAGCGCACAGTTATCGGTTGTCAAGCCCTGGAATATGCCAATAAGAAAATTTATGTTTTGGATGATACCCGACGTGAAGAAATCAAGAATTTATGCCAAAAACTAGGTAGCGAGTATATTACTAGACCAGATAACAAGTATGCCAAAGCCGGTAATTTGAATCATGCCATATTCCAAACTTCCGGCGATTTAATCGTTATTTTTGATGTGGATTTTATTCCTACCAAAAACTTTTTAACCCGTACCGTCGGTTTTTTCCAAGACAAAAACTTGGGCTTTTTGCAAACCAGTCAAGATTTTTATAACCCCGATTTAATTGCCTATAACTTAGGATTAAGCGATGTTTTGCCCCACGCCACCGAAACCTATTATAGCCACTATCAATTACTAAGAGATGGAGTAGATTGTACCGGATGTTCTGGCACTTCCCTAATTTTAAATCGAAAGGCGATCGAACAAATTGGCGGTTTTGTAACCTCTTCTTTAAGCGAAGATTATTTCACCGGCATTAGCATTTCTGCTCAAGGATACAAATCAGTTTACCTAAATGAAAAATTAAGCGCTGGGTTGAGCTCTGAAAATATGTCTTCTCTCCTATCTCAAAGATTGAGATGGAGTAGAGGGACTCTTCAAGGGTTCTTTATCCAAGAAAATCCTTGCACAATTCCCGGATTAAAATTTATCCAAAGAATCACTCATTTAGAAGAAGGCTTATTAAGTTGGATTGCTGACCTTCCCCGTGCCTGTTTACTATTAATCCCGTTTTTCTATACTTTAGGAATCACTCCCATTGAAGCAAGCTTAGGAGAAATATTATATTTCTTTCTGCCTTATTACTTAGTTTATTACGCTGCCTATACTTGGCTAAATCGCAAAACTCTATCCTTTTTAGTAGGAGATATTTATATGTCCATCCTTTGTATTCCTCTTTCAATTCATTTATTTCAAGTGATGCTTAATCCATTTTCTGAAGGATTTAAAGTTACTCCCAAAGGAATATCAAAGAATTTTGCTGTTTTTCATTGGGATTTATCCTTACCCCTTCTAGGTTGCTTAATTATCAATATTGTCAGTTTTGTTCGCACCATTTCCCTATTTGACATAGACAACAATTACTTAACAGGAATAGCAACAATTTGGAGCGGCTACAATATAGTATTAATTGCCTGTATATTAAGTAGTCTATTAGATGCTCCAAAAACAAATATTGAATGGTTTAAATCCCCAAAAGCTGTAACAATTAAGTTGTTAAACCAACCAGAATTTTTAGCCCTCGCTGGCAACACTACAGAAATGTCGGAATTTGGCATTAAACTCACCCTAAATCAGAAAATTGACCAGAGTTTAACTTTGTTAGCAAAAACACCTTTGACAGTAGAATTTGTAGACGATAAAATCGAATTTTCAGGAGAAATTACCAATATAGAGACAGATAGCGAATTGCCGAAACTGTTAATTATGTTTGAAAATCTCAGTTTAAATCAGCAACGATATTTGGTAGAAACTTTATTTTGCACTCCTCATCAATGGCAGCGTCGGGAAACTCCAGGAGATTTGCAAATTTTAGTTTTATTATGCAAAAACGCTGCTGTGAAAATAAAAAAATATTTTTTTAGTCAATTTTTGGTTAAAAAATCATCTATTACCATCTCTGATTAACCTTAAAAAATTTCCCTAATATTAACTTGAGCTTCTCGCCGCAAACCCATAGCAATTCTAAATAATTCTTGTCCTGTATGTAAATAATGCTCATCATAATTCATGGTAAAAAATTCTAACTGATCAATACCATCTGATACTTGACTAAGGCAATAATAAAGATGAGCAGCTACACTGGCAAATGGTGAAGGATTAGGCATGGAATGAAATGCTATTTGTGCTTGATTGAGAAAATCTTTACAAGTGTTTAAGTAGGTTTGAAAAGCTTCGATAAGTTCATCATCAAAAGGATCTGCCGCCAGTTGTTCTACTTGTTTTTCTAAAGGATTAAAAATACGGTTAAGTAGTTGATTTACAGGGCGATAAACTATTTGCATCCATTCTTGTATATGGGCTTCTAAATCTTGTCCGTTGTGGCGATAATGATGATGGTATTCTTGATGGTATTCCTTGCCAACAGAGTTATTATATTGTTGTTTTTTAGCTGTGGTATAATTGGGGTTTCTGCGGAATTGTTCAGTTTCTCGATAATAACTGGTGGAGGTATTTGCTGGCCGATCGACTTTTGGTTTATTAACTACTTGTTTTTGTAATTGTTGGTCGTAGGATGATCTTTTTTCCGGATCTCCTAAAATTTCGTAAGCAGCATTAAGATTTACAATGCGATCGTGGCTGGCGGTTTCTTTATTAATATCAGGATGAAACTGCTTTACCATGCGTCTGTAAGCTTGTTTAATCTCGGCTTGAGTTGCTTTAGGATTTACATTTAGGGTTTCGTAGTGGTTAGAATTTGCCATAATTTTACAGGAGTATCGGGTGCAACTACAAAAACCAGAATATAATTAAGTTTTTGATAATTTTTTTATACTTTTATATTCTGATTTTTATTATTGCTGACATTTGGCTTTTAACTACTCCTATAAACCATAACAAATTAGGATAAAAAGACGGAGCAGTTGACTAAAAATCTACTACAATAAATTTAACACAATTTACCAACAATTATCAGAGAAACCTGCCTTAGTTTATATCTGTTTTTTGATTTTTTACTGACAATTTTTACTGACAATTGTCGGCCAAATTATTTGGATTATAACAGATAACCCTTAGACAGGTTTTGCGAAAAGGTTATAATTGCTAATATTACAATACTAATATGGCAATTATGATTGTTCTGTCAAACCTGGAATTATAGAAATTTCCGGTTCTTGGAACATGGGCGTACTTAAATAGCGTTCACCAAAACTAGGTTGAATCATTACTATTAATTTTCCTTCATTTTCTGGTCTTTGACCAACACGAATAGCAGCACATAAAGCCGCCCCGCTAGAAATTCCCGACAGTAAACCTTCTTCTTTAGCTAAACGACGCCCGTAGGCGATCGCATCTTCATCACTAACAGCAATTACTTCATCAATTATCTGACGATTAAGTACTTGAGGAACAAACCCAGCCCCAATACCTTGAATTTTATGCGGCCCTGGTTGTCCTCCTGATAAAACTCGACTATTAGCAGGTTCAACAGCGATCGCTTTAAAACTTGGTTTTCTAGCTTTAATTATCTCACCTATTCCAGTAATAGTTCCTCCAGTACCGACACCTGCTATTAAAATATCTACCTTCCCATCTGTATCTCTCCATATTTCCTCAGCAGTTGTTTCTCTATGAATTTGGGGATTAGCAGGATTACGAAATTGCTGTAACATAAAAGCATTAGGTATTTTATCAACAATTTCTTGGGCTTTACGAATTGCCCCTGTCATGCCTTCAAAACCAGGAGTTAATTCTAACTGCGCTCCATAAGCCCGTAACATCGATCGACGTTCACTACTCATCGTATCTGGCATAGTTAAAATTAACCGATATCCCTTAGCTGCTGCCGCCATTGCTAAGGCAATCCCCGTATTCCCAGAAGTTGGCTCAACTAATATAGTTTTACCAGGACTAATCAAGTTTTCCCTTTCTGCCGCATTAATCATACTAATACCAATACGGTCCTTCACAGAAGCGGCTGGATTCATTCCCTCCAATTTTACTAATATTCTGGCAACAACACCTTCAGCTTGAGG
>CAWUOF010000417.1:0-4396 GCA_963923765.1 uncultured bacterium
CTTTCCCCCCTGCCCCATTCTAAATTCTAAATTCTACATTCTAAATTCCCCCATACCCCATTTCTGATAAAATTACCAGTATTTATTTTTTCCACTGTCTAAGAGCATTTTCGGCTTTTTCCACTCCTTCTTGATTTCCTTGTTGTGTATATAAATCTAGGGCTTGTTGAAAAGCTTTTTTGGCTTCTTTAACTTGTTTTTGTTCCTGTAGAGCAATGGCAAGATTATAGTAAGCGGCTGCTGTTTGAGGCGCTAAGTTAATTACTTCCTGATAAGCTATGATCGCACTAGCAAAATCTTTTTGCTCTAATAAAATATCAGCTATTGCTGCCCTTGCTTCTACTAATTTTGGGTCAAGGGCGATCGCTTTTTCGTAAGACTCTAAAGCCCGGGGCAGATCATTTTCTGACTGGCGAATTTTTCCGATTTCTAAGAAAATTGCGGGGTTCTTGGCATCTATCATAGCTGCCCTTTCAAAAGCTACCCTCGCAGCATCTAAATTACCTTGTTTTAGCCAAGCTAGACCTAAATTAAGCTGTATAGTTGCTTGTCTAGGAGCTAATTTTGCTGCTGTTTCTAAAGGCGCGATCGCTTCTGCGGGTCTTCCTTGTTTTATAAACAAAGAACCGATATATTCATAAGCTTGCCAGTTTCTTGTATCAAGAGCAATAACTTGATTAAAAGTATCTAAAGCTGCGGGAAAATTGCGTTGACGCAGCAACACCACACCCAAGCCTAAATGAGCATTAATATTTTTCGGTTCAATTTGGGCTGCCCGTCGATAGGAATATGTAGCACCCACATTATCTCCGGTATTAGCGAGGGCAAAAGCTAAGGCATAATGAAATTGTGCATTATTAGGCTCCAGTTTAATTGCCTGTTGGTAAGCGATCGCTGCTTCTTGGTAGTTGCCTTGCAAAGCTTTAATATAGCCAATTCCGGAAAAAATGCGCGAGTTTTTCTTATCTAAACTTGCGGCTCTTTCATAAAGAGCTAAAGCGCTGTTATAATCTCCTGATTCGACTAATTTTCGTCCTTCTCGTAGTATTTTATTTAATTCTTGCCTGTTTCCAGTATTTTGTTGTTCCTGAGCAAAAGCCACAGGTATCGCGATCGTGGGAGTGATTCCCGTTAATATTAGGGTGAGGAGAAACGATATTTTTTTGTACACGGCCATTTTTGTGTGAAAGTTCTGAGATATTTTAATAGTATTTTTACTATTTTGGCTAATGGCCCATGATTTTAGAGCTTAACAATAATTTATAGGGTGTATCTCAATAATTGTAAATATGCTAGGAGAATAGGAAACTGTTTAATAGGAAAAAGGCAAAAAAATATTTCCGAGTCTAAGGCAAGGTGTACTATTTTCGTTAAGTATTTTTATACATTATGATTTATATTTTGTTAAATTTAAACCCCTAATATTATTTTTGGATAACATAATTAGTAGTTGACAAATTAATAATTATGTAGTATGGAGGCAGCAAATATTACCAGATAATTACTAAAATTGGCCAAAATACAAGTAAATATTTTTTTAGATAACAGGGAATCGAAAACAGGCAACAAAAAATAAAAAACAGGCAACATATTAAATCTGCCTTGCTAAAACGGGGTTTTAGACCCATTTTTTTGATAAATTGTCATCTGGCAGGTTTTGTAATCAGGGTGGATGTACAACTAGATATGTAACTATAGGATATTCCTAAAAGTGTAGATTTTATCCCAGCATAAAATCTAATTTACAGATAACTATCGAAACTTGGTCAAGTCTTACCTACCCTTACGGCCAAATTTTGACCAATTAGAGGTGTAGTTATGTACAACCAGGTAAGATAGGTATTTTTGTAGATACTAGGTACATAATGGTATTGGGATTTAGCTGAAAGTTTTCACTAAACTCCTCAATATATTTGTTAGTTTAGTTTAAACATAATTCTTGGAGCAAGTTTTTGGTTATGGCTCCCCCGAAGATTCTAGTCGTTGACGATGATAACGCAATCCGTAATTTAATCTCTCGCTATTTAAGCAAGCAAGAGTATAAATTAGAGTCTGCCGAAGATGGTAAGACGGCGATCGCCATATTTGAACAATTTAATCCAGACTTAGTAATTCTGGACGTAAATTTACCTGACACGACTGGCTATAAACTTTGCCAACAAATGCAAAGTCGTACAGGAGTTTTTGTACTCATGTTGACTAGCCGCACAGATGAATCTGATATTATGGAAGGCTTCGACAAAGGTGCCGATGATTACCTGACAAAGCCTTTTAGTTTGGTAGTATTAGGAGCAAGAGTCGCGGCGCTATTAAAACGGCAAAGACCAGTTACTACCACTGAACAGCAAAGCCTGACCTTTGGTAATATGGTTATAGATCCAGGGCGAAGGGAAGTTAGTATTAATAATGAAATGATTAACTTAACAGCCCTAGAATTCGATCTACTACATTTTTTAGCCAGCCATCCGGGGCGAGTTTGGCGTCGCAGTGAATTACTTAATGAAGTTTGGGATTATGAATATGTAGGAGATCATCGCGTTGTAGATGTTCATATTGGCCAAATCCGACGCAAAATAGAAAGTGATATTCAGCCAGCTTTAATTCAAACTGTTAGAGGAGTAGGTTATAAATTCGAGCCGATCAATCCAAATAAGAGTATTACCATGAATGTTAATAACAAAAATCAAAAAACTCCCAAATCTAGTCAAAAAAAAACCTCCCATAACAGTTGAATTGTAATATTCATTATCTAGCTAGCAATTTATTTTCTTGGCGTTGCATCATTGCCAGATAGATGTTTCGTGTTTTGCTCTTACTGAAATTATGTATAAATAAGCAAAAATTTTTTCTGCAAATATGAAAATCATCTTTTAATTGGGCAACGTTAAAATAAATATCAATTTATTAAGTACATTGATAACTAAAAACCTAGACATTATTTAAATGAATGTCTAGGTTTTTATCAGAAAATGCCTGTATAACTAAGCAGAATGCTGGAAAAGAGTTTCCAGATAAACGCGGGCTGCTTTGCGATAACTTAATGATGCCTCTGGCGTCTGCTCATTGGCATTTTGCAATAAAAACAAGGATAAAGCCGCAGAAAAAACCCGGTCTTGGTCCCAATCTGGATGGGTTTCTAAGTAGCTTTTTAGGGATTCTAGCAATTCTTCGGGAATTTCTGCCAGGATACTGACGTTTGCGTTCATGGAAATACTCCTTGAGTGAATCAGCAGAGCAAGGCAAGTTTTCTGTTTTCGGTAACAGAGGGCATCGCCGCACGCCAAGTTAGATTCTGCTATTGATAAATAGGGGGCTTTTGGGCTAGGTTTAGGGAAATTATATTTAGGTAGGTCGCATCATTTTGCTATAACAGGGGGTAGGTTTGTCAATGCTGCGAAATGTTAAGAAAGTATTTATATAGATATAAATCCCACGCCAGAATGAGCATTTACCCTCGATTTTTTTTACATTACTTTACATAAATTTGGTTTTTATCTGGCAAAATATTTTGTCGCGATAAAATCCCCAATAGTATGAAAAGAAGCTGATCTTTTCGTGCTGTTTCTGTGGAAAAATTCTCCCCAATTGTGGAAAAGTTTTTATGGCTGTGGGGAAATGTTGTGGAAATATTGTGGAAGTTGTGGGGAAAATTTCGACAAAAAATAAGAATTGCAAAATTTTTATCTAGGCGTTTATCGCTGGATTTTGGGCTATATTCGGGCCGTGTGTTTTGCCCTAATTAGGGTGGCTAAAAGCTTTGGATTTAGTCCATCAATAATATTTCTGTAAAAATATTAAGGTTTATCCGTAATATTACGCATATTTTTCTCTAGCTAGAGGTTATATTACTTGTCCGATCGCAATTTTTCCTCCCAAAAATAAATTATTGGATTAGCCAACCAGTATTATTTAATTACACATTACCTGGGGTTTTTTAATATGATGTAATGGCGGCGATCGCTGATATTAATTTTTATTTAATTTGTAATTAATATCACATTTTGTTAATACATATTTTAGTAAAATATTCCTAATGTTATAAGATTCTTAAATAGTTGTGTGGTTATACAGTTTCAAAAAACCTCAAAATGTATAAGAATAATAAACCTAAAATTATTTTTTAATATTAAAAATACTAAATGTTGTAAAAATAAAAAAAACATAAAGAAACCCAAAAAATAGATATTTTTCACTGTAAGACTCTGGTAAAAACATAGAAAAGTGAAATATAGTAGAAAAAAGTTTTTAACAATTAAAAACTGTAACAAAAGTTTATATTTAGCTAGAAATTTTTGCAGCTAAAAATAGCAATATTTGATACAGAAAACCAGAAAAATCAGCAAATAATAGGCAAAAATACTGAAGGACTAAATAACATAATTTTTGGTATAAACAC
>CAWUOF010000418.1:0-4383 GCA_963923765.1 uncultured bacterium
CCCCATGCCCCCTGCCCCCTCAATCTCCCTGATAATTTGGCTAACACAGGCTTTATAATTAAAGCCGTGTATTTACAACTCAAAAAATGTCTATTCAACTTCGTGTTTATGTTCCACCCCATCCCCTAATTAATCATTGGTTGGCTGTAGCCCGTGATGCGGCAACTCCATCAGCTTTGTTTCGTAGTGCCATGACAGAATTAGGACGCTGGCTAACTTATGAGGCTGTGCGAGAATGGCTACCAGTTATTGAAACTTCTGTGGAAACTCCTTTGGCTTCCTGTCCTGCTAAAGTAATTAATCCAGAGGTTCCTATTGCATTGGTGCCTATTCTTCGGGCAGGTTTAAGTTTGTTGGAAGGGGCACAAAATGTCATTCCTTTAGCTTCTATTTATCATCTTGGTTTGGTAAGGGATGAAGAAACTTTAGCCATAAGTTGTTATTTAAATAAGTTGCCAGAAAAGTTTCATCCAGAAACACGAGTTTTAATTACTGATCCGATGTTGGCGACTGGTGGTAGTATTATGACTGCCATGAATGAAATTACTCAGCGTGGTATTGATCCGGCTTTTATTCGGATTGTTTCTGTAGTGGCTGCGCCTCCTGCTTTGCAAAAACTTAGTATTGCTTATCCTGGTTTGAATGTCTATACAGCTATTATAGATGAGGGTTTAAATAACCAAGGGTTTATTGTGCCCGGTTTGGGAGATGCAGGCGATCGCGCTTTTGGTACTTGATGAAAAGTTTATCTTGTTTCAGTGAATAGTGATTAATTGTTAAACTGAAAAATGTATAGTAAATATTGTTTTAATTAGAAAAAGTATATTTTACTTGAGTTTATCAAATAGTATTTACTACAGAATAAAAATTGATAATAACCAATTAGTTTATCAGGAAATATTATGCACTGAAACATTATTTAATGAGGTTTTAATTTTAAATAAGTTTGGATAAAAATAAATTTATAGGTAATAGGAAAGCACTGGTAAAAAATAGATAAGTTTTGCAATTTGTGGAATTTTAGATTTTCTGGAAATGTGTATTATTTATTCATAGATTTAGGGTAATGTAATAAATATAAGTAAAAATCACAATGGTTAAATTATGAGCAATCGGGATAATTTTGCAACGGGATTTCTAGCTGGGGCTGTGGTCGGTGGTGTGGTAGGCGGCCTTTTAGGAGTAATATTAACTAAAAAATCTGAGGAAAAGTCCTTATTAGAGGAGGAAACCAGGTTAGAAGCTAATCGATCGGAGGTTAAGGGAATTAAAGAAAAACGCCGACAGCTTAAAAAAGAAGATGTAAATGCCCGTCGTATAATAGAAACTGAGATAGCCCAAGTAAATGAACAGATTGATGATGTGCGTTTACAACAACGGGGCAGTGTTAATGGAAATCCTCAAGCTTTTGAGTTCGATCGCTCGATGGCTGAAGATGTTTAAATATAACTGAAAAAGCTAATATCGATTACACTAAGTTAAAAGCTAAAATCCTGTGGCGTTGAAAAGGAAGCCGAAAAATATATGAATCCTGCCATCGATCTCCTGTTGACCACTCTGATTACATTTTTGACGATTTATTTTTATCTATTGATTATTCGGTTTCTCTTGAGTTGGTTTCCGAATATCAACTGGTATGATCCGCCGTTTTCGATTTTAACTCAGTTAACGGATCCTTATATCAATTTATTTCGCTCTATTGTTCCTCCGATCGGTGGCATAGATATTATTGGCCCTACCTTGGCTATTTTGCTACTACAATTTGCCACCCAATTTTTGGGTAGCTTACGACAATCATTAATTTTTTAATGATCTAAAAATAACGGGTGAGGGACGATCGCAATTTTTTAGCGGCGTACCTTACCTGTAAAACCGGCTGCTTTAAACTGTTTTAATTGTAAAGGTGTCGGCTGATCAATAGGTACAGAAATTCTTAATTCAAAGTCACTGATACCAGGGGGAACGATATCTATAGAACCTAAACGAGTTCGATTTTGTAAAATTGGCTCATTATATGCATCGTAAATACGGCCAAAAATATCGGCATTAATGACGGTTTTATTAGATTCATTGTTAGCTTTACCAGTAACGATAAAACATTTAGCAGATAAAGTAGTACCTCCGCTAGTTACCGCCCCTTTTGCTATATTTTGGGGGCAAGGATGGTAGGAAAGATCAAAGAGTTTAATGGGAACTAAAGCCCAAGCGGGGGGAGTATATAACCAGGTAGTTATGGCGATCGCCCAGGAAATTAGGGCTACAAACAAAAATTGCTTTTTCATTAATTTTTTCATTAATTTATGTAATTACATTGCAAAACTTAGCTGTTCGTAAATTGTTGGTATGGCTAAGGGGGGTTGGGGCAATTTGCCCCCTATTAAAAAATGATTGGTTATTTTTTTAATATCCCATTAACCATTAGTAATTATTTAATTACCACACAGGTAATCCTAAATGGTAGCGTAAAGCGTTACGCATGACATCTACAGGTACAGGGTGTTGCAACCAAATTTTTAAAGCGGCAGCGCCTTGTTGTACTAGCATTTCTAGTCCATCGATGCCGATCGCCCCGCGAGAACGGGCTATATGCAGAAATTTTGTTGGATTGGGGGTATAAATTAAATCGTAGACGATCGTGCCTTCACGGATTTTTTCCATTACTTCCATACTAATCGGACAATCATCTACATAAGGATACATTCCGATCGGGGTAGTATTGACGATGATTGCCGCCTTGGATATTATCTGTGGCAATTCTGCGTAGGAATGTATAGACAAATTCAGAGGTAGTCGGCTATTTTCCCAGCTTTTGTGAAAGGCTTGTAAATGCTCTTGGTTACGTCCAAAAATATGTATTTCTGAGCAACCTAATTGAGTTAATCCCGCTACAACTGCTCTTGCACCGCCACCATTACCTAAAACTATAGCTAAACTTTGGCTCCAATTTATCCGAGAATATTGCAGGGGAGATAGAAAACCAGCTACATCGGTATTAGTTCCACTCCAGCCATTTTCTGTACGCCAGACTGTATTTACTGCCCCTACTGCCTTGGCGATGGGAGATATTTCTGAAAGTAAAGGTATGATAGATTCTTTGTAGGGAATAGTAACGTTAAATCCTTTTAAACCAATGGACACAAAGCCTTCTAGGGCTAATTTTAAATTTTCTGGTTCCACTGCTAAAGGTATATAGATATAATCCATTCCCAAATTCCCAATAGCAGCGTTATGCATCACTGGCGATAGAGAATGTTCTATGGGATGACCAATTACTCCCAGGAGTTTGGTTTTACCTGTAATCGCTGGCATTAATGTTTATCCTTGGTTTGTTCTAGGGTTTTTTCTCGTTTAGCTGTGAATGTAACAGCCTTGGGCATTGAGTCAAAAGTTATTTTACCTGTTAAGGTTTCTCCTTGTACTGTGGCTTGAATATTTATCAGTTTACTGGCTGTTGCCCCTGCTGTTTGTTGACCCGGACACAGTTTTACGGTATTAAATAACCCAGATAAATTTATTTGTTCTTCCTGCCATCGGCCATCTAAAAATGGTTTTTTTTCTGCCGATCGCTCTAATAGCTTACTGCTGTTTTGTGGTAACAAAGAACCAGATAAGTAAATTCCAGATTGATTTATATCTAAGACAAAATCTTGGTTGTTTGCACATCCAGGTAAATTTTTTACTATATAATTACCATCTATAGCTGGCGGTGCTTTAAGATTATTTTCTCCATAGCTAGTTACGACTTTAAATAAAATTAACACTGCTCCTATAGAACATCCATAAAATGCTAAAGATTTTATTTTGATATTTTTGAGCATAAATTCTAATTTTAACGACATTATTATTATATATCATAAATTTTTATCCCTAGCAATTTTTTCTAGTTATTATAAATATTTTTCCGAAAATTTTATCCTAAATTTCTTGAATAGATGCATATCATCTTTTTACATCTGATATGCACCTTAATGGCAGTTAAATTAATAGCTGTTTATTCTTGTTTATTTTGGTCATTAATCAGGAAAGATGCCAGGTGAGAGGTAACTTGTGAATAGCGGCGGGTAATTAGTAATGAGGATTTACAATGCACGGCTAATTCATCAGTATATCTTCCTAAAGTTTGACGTTCTATTCCCCAGGCGCGACTGGTACCAGCAATAGTTAAATCATAATTTGCTGAGGCAGTAACTACAGCTTGAATAGTATTGGTAGATTCGACAACAGAAGTTTCTACCCGATCGCATATAGTAGAGGGTAATTTTTCCATTAGCGATCTAAATTCATAACTAAAATCATTGGGAGATTCTTTATCGTTAATAACTCTCAATACAGTTAAGCGGCGCGTATCATTATTAGCAAGCATTCTTAAACCAATTTCCAAGG
>CAWUOF010000419.1:0-4382 GCA_963923765.1 uncultured bacterium
GCGTCAGATGTGTATAAGAGACAGCCCCTGCATTACCCAATGCCCCAGGCCCCACACCCCACACCCAATAGATAATGAATAATGAATAATGGATAATGAATAACCATTAATTATCAATTATCAATTATCAATTATCAATTATTTAAACCCATGCCCCATGCCCAATGCCCCCATTTGTAAAAATATGCAATATCAACAAAAAATATTAGGATTAGGAATTGTAGCATTAACGATCGCCCTGATAGGTAATAATTATCTCACCATATCCGATCGCGCCCATGCCGCCAAACTAAACCAATCTATTCCCACAAATATTTTAACTTATTCTTCCGCTATAAATTTCGATGTACCTAATACCGCCGATAGTAAACGCTTTCAGGCTATCATGCTAAATGCTATCGATCGCCAATTAAGCAATAAAACCATTGGTAATATTATGCAAGCGATCGGTTATCAATTTCTCGGTACACCCTATAAAGCCGGCTTATTAGATCGATCGCCAAACGAAAAACTTATTATATCCTTTCAGGGCTTTGATTGTGTATTATTTGTCGAAACAGTATTTGCTTTAGCCCAAGGTATCGCCCGACAAGATTATAATTATCCCAACTTTAGCGATCGACTCCGGCAACTTCGCTACCGCAACGGCGAAATTAACGGATATTGCAGTCGCTTACATTACTTCTCTGACTGGATATTAGACAACGAAAAAAAAGGCAAAATTACCAATATTACCGCTAATTTAGGAGGTATCCCCCTTAATAAAAACTTTAACTTTATGACTACCCACAAAAGCAGTTATCCCCAACTAAGTAAAAATACCAATTATCAATGTATTCTCGATGTAGAAACAAAACTTAATAACTTAAAAATTCATTACATACCCAATCAGCGAATTTATACAGTATATAATCAATTACAGGCAGGTGATATTGTGGCAATAGCCACAGATATCCAAGGCTTAGATGTAACTCACACCGGCTTAGTTTATCGTATGCCTGATGGTAATATAGGTTTTATCCATGCTTCCCCTAATGGAAGCGTGCGGATATCATCAGATTTACAAAACTTTGTAGAAAAAGTTAACAACAGTGTGGGAATTATAGTCGCTCGTCCCCAGCAACCATCCCGCTAGTTTATCGGCAATAATATCGGCAATAATTATTACTACAAGAGGTAAAATTATGCAAGGTTGGCAACTAATTAAATATAGCGCTGTAGCTAGTATAATAACAAATATGGGTATTAGCGGAGAAATACAACCAGCTAAAGCCGAAAAATTATCAGCAAATTTATTAATAGCACAAGATTATAGAGACTTGCGATCGCAACAACTAGATGGCATGGCAGATAGAATATTTAACGAAAGACATCCAGAATTAGGCGGCAGAAAAATTAGACCCTATGAAACAGAATTAGCGCGAGAATGGGCACAAATTAGAAGATGTGAAGCAATAGTTGACTATATTTTTTATCAAAGACATCCAGAATTAGGCGGTAGAAAAATTCGACCCGATGAAAAAGCTTTAGCCAGGGAATGGCAAAGCATATATAATAATGTAGATGGGTGTTTTTAATAAAATATAGTAACTAGGGTAGGCAAAAAATAAATTATATTATAACCAAACCCTCCAAATTTGCCCCCTTATATGATAAAATATTGTTTAAAATTTAACTCTGAGTAAAAAATAATGAAAAAAAATTATAATTTATTTAAATTATCTACGTTTGTATATATTAGTTTAATAACATTATTAGGGAGTTGTTCTAATTCTGAAACCAACCAACCCCCGACTAATTCTGTACAGTCAAATATTAGTAATTCCCTGCCTAATAATCCGAAAATAAACACAGAAATTATACCTAAAGAGACCACAAAAATAATAGCAGTAAAACTGCCAGAAAATCAACCCGATTTAGTTGTTAATACAGAAGTAGAGAAATTTATTAAAACCATAATCGATCGAGGGGGTGTAAAGGAAAACCAAGGAGTATGGATCCAATCAGGAAATAAACTATTAGGAAATTATCAAGGCAACATACCATTACCAGCAGCTTCCGTCACCAAAACAGCCACAACAATAGCAGCCTTAAAAAAATGGGGACCTGACCATCAATTTATCACCCAAATAGGAATAACAGGAAAAATAGAAAAAGGTGAAGTAAAAGGAGATTTAATTATCCAAGGGGGAGAGGATCCATTTTTTGTCTGGGAAGAAGCGATCGCCCTTGGTAATACATTAAACAAACTAGGCATAAAAAAAATCCAAGGCAACCTAATAATTGTGGGTAAATTTTACATGAACTTTGAATCTAACCCACAAACAGCAGGTAACTTACTCAAAGAAGGCTTAAACAGCGAAATTTGGCAAGAAGAAACACAACAACAATATCAAACATTACCACCAGATACAGCCAAACCCAAAGTAATAATAGCAGGAGTAATAAAAGCAATACCTACCGCCCCAGAAAATCAAAAATTACTAATACGTCATTATTCCTTTCCCCTCGCGGAACTATTAAAGAAAATGAATATGTATAGTAATAACATGATGGCCCAAATGTTAGCAGATGCCGTTGGCGGTGCAAAAATAGTAGCAGAAACAGCAGCAGAAGCGGCAGGAGTTCCCCCAGAAGAAATACAATTAATCAACGGTTCTGGGTTAGGAGAAGAAAATAAAATATCGCCGCGTGCTGCGGTAGGAATAACACAGGCGATCGAACTATTTTTGAAACATTATAACATGACTATAGCTGATGTAATGGCAATTGCACAAAGAGATTTAGGAGTATTAAACGGTCGTAAAATACCCGAATTATCCGTAGTAAAAACAGGCACATTAAATTATGTAGCATCTATAGCTGGAGCCATACCTACAGAAAAAATAGGGCCAGTATGGATAGCAATTATGAATAAAGGCGAAAATGTAGAAGAATATAGAGTACAACAGGATATTTTATTAAATAATCTTGTGAATAAATGGGGGGCGGTAAAAACTCCCCCTGCGGAATTAACACCTAGTCCAGCCAGAAGGGGTAAAACCTCACGAATTGAGGTAATAAATACAGTTAAATAAAATTATAAATGTGTATGTCATAGACAGTAATTAACTGTTGTTGCGCTGTTTTCGCTATTCGTAATTTATTCACAAAAATTATAGATATTTGCCCAGTTAAACTATTATTTTTTGGCTGAGATGCACCCAGATTTTTGGGTCTAGTCCATGAGGGACTCCCTCAGCGCAACAATATTTTTTTAGTGTCTTATAATAGGTTTCCATAATAATAAATATTTTTAAATCAGTGCTAAAATATAATATAATCAAATATTAACTTAATTAGGCTATAAACTATGGAATTAATCCAAGCAGAAATTGAAACTATTCGGGAAGCGATCGCCAATTTAAAACAAGAACGCACCGCCCTAACTCCTAATACCCTCATGCCGGAAAACGTCTCACCAGAAAATATTATCGCATCCTGTAAACAACGTGCCCGTGAAACAGCACAAGTATCAGCAGAAATAAAAGGCATAGATGACGCGATCGCTATCTTAGAAAGCCAACTTAATCAAAAACAAAATTATTTAAGGCAATTACTCAAACAACCCCGTAGACATCCCCTTGAAGATGAATTAGAAGCCGCTAAAGAACAAGCAAAAATTCATGCTGAACAAATTAATGAATTAGCAGCAGAATTAGCAGCAGAAATAAAAGCACTAAAAGAAGTTGCTCACCATCTCAGTCCGATTTATTGGCAAGTATATTATAAACCTTTTATCACCGGATTTAAAAGTATTTCCGTTCCCTATGTTCGTTCTGATGGAGAAGTTTGGACGATTTTTAATAGAGTAGTTTAATAAATATATGATTAGCCAACATCCGAAAATTTTATATATCAGGAAATTGATAAAATTTTATTAGATAACTATTAGATAACAATAATAGGAAAAATCGGGTATCTAGGCGATCGCGACGGGAAAAAATACCTGCTGTTTATTTTTTGCTGGAATTTTTACCAAAAAATCATAAATTTTTGTTACAAATAGTTGGTATAAGGCTAAAATAATTAAAATATTATAATATCGCTAATCCAACTTTTTTCCGAAAAAACTTTAGATCAATATTACCTAAAAAATATAAATATTGATCGCGAAAAATTACTGATTTAGGAGGGAAATAGGGCGATAACTGCCAGTTAAAATAGCAGGGAATCGTTAAAATCTAGCCAGAAATTGACCCTTGCCTCAGCCTTGATGCTAACTTAAGGGAAAAAATTAAGATTAAACTTGGCTAATAAAAAAATCATCAATCATCAATTAGCAACTCGAAATGCTTAGTGATCGTCGCTAAAAGCAAAAATTATCTGAAGTATCAATAATG
>CAWUOF010000420.1:0-4380 GCA_963923765.1 uncultured bacterium
GTAGGGGGAAAAGGGGGAAAAGGGGGAAACTTTAAATATTAAATATAAAATTTAAAATTTTTGTATCGTAAATGAAATAACCCATAAGTTTGAGGTTATGGGTTACTTGGGTTTTTATCAAACATAAAATTAATCGGTTATTTATTAGCATTCATTTTCCATATTCGTTCCAGCATTTCTATTTGCTCTTGCAAAGTAGCAGGTGGCTGGGAGTGTCTTTTTTTATACCGTACTCCTGCAAAAATTAAACCAATTAACATTAAACTAGTGAGCGCACCAGCTAGTATTTCATTTTCTCCTCTATTTACCGTCGTTTTGTTAGTTTGGCTGGTTTGATTTTCTGGGGCAGAAGTGGCATTATTACTGGTAGCAATATTACTTACCACTTCTTGATTTTGCAGGCATTCAACATTATTGGCAAAAGCATTTGTAGTATTTGCCCAGACTCCTACAGTAAATAAAGAAGCCGTTAGAAGATTAAAAATTTTGACTTTCATAGAATTTTCCTGAAAATCCTGCTCAGATAAAATTGGTATTTCTATTAACTATTAAAACTCGAATGCTTTATTTCTTAACAATTTCACAGATTTTCTTAACCTGCTTTTGTTAAGAAATGTAAATATTTCCTCAGCCAATTTATGCCTAGTCAGGGCTAGAAAATTAGCTATTAGCTGGTTTTGTCAGAGTTTTATGTTTTTTATAGCTAATTGCAGATAAACAATAGCTGTATTTACTTATATATTTTAAACTAATATATTTTGGTTTTTGGTTAAGATATTAAACGTTTTATGTACTTAAATTTAAGAATTGCTGAAAAAATCAATAAAAAAATTTATATGTTTTCAGATTCAGAATTAATCGGTTGTAACAACCAAGGATAAAAGCAGCTTATTTGTAAATTTTTATATAGAAAAAAACCTGTATTATAAAACAAAATTTAGTTATATTTCAATTTAATTTACAAATAGTTAGACAAAAATTTACCAAATTTAATAATCAAGAAAAATTCACCCCAGATTTCTTCCACCTTAATAAACTTAAAATGATTTTCAGCGAAAAAATTTAAACAAAATTTAGGCTTTATTACTTATAGCTGGAAAATCAGAAAAATGGTGACGATCGCCTAATTTTCACAGTTTTAAAAACCAAAATAACTGAGAAAGGGGTTTAACCCCTCACCCTGATATATTCCAAAGTAATAAATTATACAGAATTACATTTGTGTAACTTGGTGCAATTCAGAAGTAAATACACAAAAAATTACTATGCAAAAACAGAGACATTTCTGGAAACAATTTTTGATCAGTGCTTTGTTGGGACTATTTCTGCTAATTAGTCCAATAACAAGCTCCTCAGCTTTAGCCCAAACAGATCCAGGAGCTACTCCTGCACCGGCAGTAACACCTGCGCCGGGAGCAGTAACACCTGCGCCGGGAGCAGTAACACCTTCTCCAATGGGAACACCTACTCCGGGAGCAATACCTCCAGCAGTAACACCTGCACCGGGAAGCACCGTCGTACCAGCAATACCAGTGCCATCGGCGGCAATGGGGATAGTTTCTCCAGAAGACATGAAAAAACTGAACGAAAAAATAGATGCCGCTCAGATGTCAGGAGATACAGCCTGGATGTTAATCTCCTCAGCCCTCGTATTATTAATGACTCCTGGTTTAGCTTTTTTCTATGGGGGTTTGGTGCGATCGCGCAATGTACTCAATACCATGATGATGAGCTTGGTATTGATGGCAGTAGTAGGCGTAACCTGGACTCTCTGGGGTTACAGTCTCGCCTTTGCACCCAATGGAGTTACAGGAGATTGCTCTAATTTACCTGATAGTCTCAAACTAGATGTTAATCCTCTGATTGGTAACTTGCAATGGCTGTTTTTGAATGGTGTGTCTTTTGATAAACCAGATCCAGTTTGCTATGCACCAACAATTCCGCACCAAATTTTTATGGTGTATCAGATGATGTTTGCCATCATCACTCCGGCTCTAATTTCTGGAGCGATCGTCGAGCGGATGAGTTTTAAAGCCTATTTCTGGTTTGTTATTCTCTGGTCTACATTCATCTATTCACCCTTAGCCCACTGGGTATGGGGTAAAGGTTGGATCGGTGCAATGGGAGCCTTAGACTTTGCTGGCGGTACAGTAGTACATATTAGCTCTGGTGTGTCGGCGGTAGTGGCAGCTTGGGTAATTGGTCCGCGTAAAAGCTTTATGATTCGACCGGCTGCACCCCATAATGTGCCCTATGTCTTACTAGGAATAGGATTATTATGGTTTGGTTGGTTAGGCTTTAACGGTGGTAGTGCTTTAGCATCAGGTGGTTTAGCTACAGTCGCTTTTGTCGCTACAACTGTATCTTCTGCGGCTGGTGGTCTCACTTGGTTAGTGGTGGAATGGATGTTAAGAGGTAAGCCAACTGCGGTGGGAATTGCAAGCGGTTTCTTGGCAGGCTTGGTAGGTGTTACCCCAGCAGCAGGTTTCGTAACACCGATCGGTGCTATTCTAATTGGTTCTATTACTGCTGTGGCTTGCTTCTTTGCTGTTAGCTTACGAGCTAAATTACAGTTTGACGATTCTTTGGATACTTACCCTGTACACGGTGTCGGCGGTACGATCGGCGCTGTTCTCACTGGTATTTTTGCTACTAAAGCAGTTAATAGTGCTGGTGCTGATGGCTTACTTGTTGCTGGTAATTTGAGTCTGGTGATAACTCAGATTATCGGAGTTGTAGCTACATACGTTTTTGCGGCGATCGGTACCTTTGTTATCTTAAAAATTCTCGGTGCTTTTATGAACTTGCGCGTGCAACCAAATACTGAAGATCAAGGTTTGGATATTCACGAACATGGTGAAGAAGGTTACGGCGAAGAATTTGCTTCTGGTTTAAGCTTGTCTAAAGAATAAAAACGATCAGGTTGAGCAGCGATCGAGAAAAGTTAAGATTGGATACAAGTGATCTTAAATCAGAGCTTGTGTCCTCTCCTATCAAAACCTTACCTTCCTGGGCTTTTATATCTTTAGCCACAAATGCACTGCTGGTTATGACTGTAATTTTGCTAATTCAGCGAGATTACCAATTTTCGGATGATGCACCAGCTAGTGCATCTACTAATCAAGCTAATGTTGTCGATCGAGATTCTTTCGGAATATCGGATTTAGGCCCGCGTCACCAACTCAACTATGAACAGTGGCTAAATTTGTTAGCAAAAGAAGCTCAAGTTGCTGCTCAAAAAAAACCTGAACGTTTAACTATCCTAGCTGGCGACTCCTTAAGTTTATGGTTTAGTCCGAATATGTTGCCCCCTGGCAGAATTTGGCTGAATCAAGCCATTTCTGGGGAAACTTCTACGGGTTTGTTAAAACGCTTATCTTTGTTTGATGATACTCAGCCCCAAATTATATTTGTGATGATTGGTATTAATGACTTGATTCGCGGCACCAGTGACGAAATAATTTTACAAAATCATCGCGATATTATTCGCTATTTGCGATCGGTTCATCCTCAATCACAGATAGTTATTCAATCGATTTTGCCCCATCAGGGCGATCGAGCCACTTGGGAAGGTCGCGATCGCCTTCGCAATCTTCCTAATAGTCGTATTCGTAATCTCAATCGTCAGTTAGCAGCGATCGCTGATCAAGAAGGTGTTTATTATTTAGATCTCCACCCTCTATTTAGCGACTCTAAAGGTCAAATGCAAGCCGAATTAACTACTGATGGCTTGCATCTTAACCCCAAAGGCTATCTAGTTTGGCGCTCCGCATTGCAAATATTTATTCAATTAAAAATGCTCTAAATATCACTTTTAATCCCCCTAAAATTAATATATATTTAACATATAATTTGCATAAATTTCATCTATATAATATTATTTATATTTAGATATAACAGGATAACTATTATATTTAATATGACAGCATTTTATATGATAAACAAATACAATTTAAAGCTTAAACTGCTTATCAAGAAAAGATTTAATACTGGCATTGTCTATATTGTATTAGGAAAGTGCTGTAATAATCCCTGATAAAGTTTTGCCAGATATCTATTCATATATTTATTATTTATTCTAAACATATTTTTTAATTTTCTTATTTTTTCCTCCCCAAGACTGTAATTGATTAACCATTCAAAAATTAAATATTCTTAACCCATATATCTAATCAGTATAAATAATTGGTAGAGATAAATTATAAATTACAGCACTTTCTGGATATATTACAGACTATCTAAAATTTAAACCATTACTAAATAAGCATTTTATAATTTTATGTGTAGGCTATTATATCACAAAATGCTGTATAAATTATTCCTACATTAATTAAAATCCATCTACCCAAATCATTTAGCTTCTCTACCTACACCTAAAAT
>CAWUOF010000421.1:0-4362 GCA_963923765.1 uncultured bacterium
CCTCACAACTTGTCTCAAACATTCCAACGGCATAGCCATCATAGAAATTATCAATACAGCTAATCAAGATACCGACAAAAAAACATCACAAGAAATCATATTTTCTGAAAACTTTGCCTGTCCAGAACATGGGGCAGTAATGGAAGAATTATCTCCGCGTTTATTTTCCTTTAACTCCCCCTATGGTGCCTGCCCTAAATGTCATGGTCTAGGCAGTTGGCGGACTTTTTCCCCAGAGTTAATTATACCAGATCCAGCATCACCTATTTATAGCGCTATTGCACCTTGGGCAGATAAGGACAATTACTATTATATTTCTGCTTTAGATAATCTCGGTCAATACTTTGGATTTGAAATTACCACTCGTTGGCATAACCTAACTGATGAACAAAAACAGATTATTTTATACGGAACTAAGAAATATATAGATAAAGAAGAAATAAATAATAACTACAGACATTTTGCTGGAGTTATTAATATTTTACAAAAACAATACGAAGAAACAGCATCAGAAATTCAAAAACAAAAATTAGAACATTATCTGATTGACTATCCTTGCGAAGCTTGTCAAGGCAAAAGACTAAAACCAGAAGCCCTGGCTGTGAAGTTGGGACAATACACAATTAATGATTTAACCAGTGTATCAATTCGCCAATGTCAGGAAAGAATAGATAATTTAAATTTAAATTCTCGTCAAGCCCAAATAGGTCAACAGGTACTTAAAGAAATAAAAGCTAGATTGCAATTTCTTCTCGATGTTGGTTTAGATTATTTGACTTTAGATCGTAGCGCCATGACGCTTTCTGGTGGAGAAGCACAGCGCATTCGTTTAGCTACTCAAATAGGTGCTGGTTTAACAGGTGTTTTGTATGTTTTAGATGAACCTAGTATTGGTTTACATCAAAGAGATAACGATCGCCTATTAAATACTTTAATGAAATTACGCGATTTAGGAAATACTTTAATAGTTGTCGAACATGATGAAGAAACTATTCGCGCCGCCGACCATATTTTAGATATCGGCCCTGGGGCTGGTATGCATGGGGGTGAGATTGTATGCCAAGGAGATTTAGAAATATTATTGACTAATCATAAATCTCTAACTGGTGCTTATTTATCGGGCAGGCTAGTAATAGAAACTCCCGCCGCTAGAAGAAAAGGTAATGGTAATTATCTGCTGATAAAAAATGCCTATCGTAATAATTTAAAAAATATTGATGTTAAAATTCCTTTAGGTAAATTTGTTTGTGTTACCGGAGTTTCTGGGTCGGGTAAATCTACGTTAGTTAATGAGTTAATTTATCCATCTTTACAACATTATCTTAGTCATAATATCCCTTTACCAAAAGAGTTAGATAATGTGGAAGGGATGGAGGCGATCGATAAAGCAATAGTGATAGATCAATCTCCTATTGGTCGTACTCCTCGGTCAAATACGGCTACTTATACAGGAGTATTTGATGTTATTAGAGAGGTGTTTTCTGAAACTATAGAAGCAAAAGCTAGAGGTTATAAACCTGGGCAGTTTTCCTTTAATGTGAAAGGCGGACGTTGTGAAGCTTGCGGTGGTCAGGGAGTTAATATAATTTCGATGAATTTTCTGCCTGATGTTTATGTACAATGTGAAATTTGTAAAGGCGATCGCTATAACCGAGAAACTCTACAGGTTAAATACAAAAATAAATCTATTGCTGATGTATTGCGTATGACAGTAGAAGAAAGTTTAGAGTTTTTTAAGAATATTCCTCGCGCCGCTAGTCGTCTACAAACTTTAGTCGATGTTGGACTAGGTTATATTCAGTTAGGACAACCTGCCCCTACTTTATCCGGTGGTGAAGCACAAAGGGTAAAATTAGCCTCAGAATTATCTCGTCGCGCCACTGGAAAAACCGTTTATTTGATAGATGAACCAACTACCGGTTTATCTTTTTATGATGTGCATAAGTTATTAGATGTTTTACAACGTTTGGTAGATAAGGGTAATTCTATTTTAATTATTGAACATAATTTAGATGTTATTCGTTGTGCTGACTGGGTGATAGATTTAGGCCCAGAAGGAGGCGATCGGGGTGGAGAAATTATTGCGGCTGGTACTCCCGAACAAGTTGCAAGTAATATGTTTTCTTATACTGGAAAATATTTACAAAAAGTATTACAGCAGCATCCTCCTGTCACTACATCTAAATAAATATGGATAATAAAAGTGCGATGGTTACTTTTATATTATCCTGAGCAAGTATTCTAAGCTGGAATTAATATTTAATGACAAATCATATTAAGTCAGTTTAGATAATTTTAGGTAAAGTCAATGTTTAGGCTTTTAAGGCAAAAATTGGCAACGGAACTTTTTGCTTTATTTTTGGTGTCTCTAGGATTTTTTTTATTAGTAGAACCTGGGGCTATTTCTGCTAATTTTGGCTACATCATCAGTTTTACTTCCCAAGGAATGAATGATTTTTTTCGGTCTATTTTGTATTATTTTACCCATTTAGATTTTTCTGATATTTTAGGTTTATTCCTACTTGGTTTTGGTTTATATTTGGTAGTGCAGCGTATTATATACCGTTTACGAATATCACCGGAATATGTTAAGTTAAGTTGTCCAGTTTGTGGCGGCAAACTGCGCCGCAGTCATCGTCATATTATCGATCGCATTATTAATTATTTTATACCTGTTTATCGTTATCGCTGCCGTAACCGTAAATGTCGTTGGACTGGCTTAAGAATTAGGCCCCCTGTCCTTGGCCCTAAAAATATTCGATCG
This sequence comes from uncultured bacterium, assembly GCA_963923765.1. Lineage (GTDB taxonomy): Bacteria > Cyanobacteriota > Cyanobacteriia > Cyanobacteriales > CAWUOF01 > CAWUOF01. The sequence goes on from CAWUOF010000421.1 coordinate 2,765, forward strand.
GCAATAGGAAACAGCAAACAGGAAACTTAGTTATATGATAAATCCATCAGTTTAATACAACCTTTCCTAGCAATAGGCCAAAAACAGCTAGGATTATTTGTGATTTAAATCACTAAAAAAAGTGACTCCAATCACAACTAAGTATTTTTATTATCACGACATAGTATCCGTAAATGTCACCTTGTCAGTCAATAGGGGTCACTGCAATATTAAGAAGAAAGCTTGATACTTATAAATATAAAGCAGTAAAGATTAGGTAAATAACAATGACTCTAATTCGTGATATCGTTCAAGAAGCTATTGGTACTGGTTACTTGACAATTACAGCCGAAGAAAAACTCAGAGACTTGTTAATGAAAAAATATGATAGGGAAGATCTAAATGCTTTTATGTTATTACAACACGCTGTAATGAGCGATCGAGTTAAACAAGAATCAAGAGAATTATTATCACAAAATCGTACCCAATGTTTCTGTAATGTATAAAAATCCATGAGAATAGTAATATTATATAATATATTCTCGCGGAAAATAGGTGAATAGGAGAATAGCTATATAAATAATATTTTAACCAACCATATTTTACTGGTTTCTGTTCGCCCCATTATCAATATTGATATGATTTGGGGCGAAATAATTGAAATTTTGATGTTAGATAGTTGGCAAATTTTAATAATAGCGATCGCCTCTGTTTAAATTGATATTTACTAAAATTTAGTCATAATTTTTAAGCATCGAAAAATCAGAATGCAAAAAATCTAATAAAATACGTTGATGTACTGGTCCGATCGGTCTAATTTGTTGGGCTTTTTCTGAATAGCGATCGCCTCTGATAATATCCTCCGGTGTCCATAAACCCATATCCCAACCTTCTAGCAATACTAATTTATTTATATCTACATTTAAACTACTATAAAAAACATGGCGTATTACATCGGGACTTTCATAACAACCAAATTTAGATATAATAGGTGGTGCATATCCTATCTCTTCTAATAATTCCCTATGCATAGCATCGGCGGGGTTTTCTTCCCCTTCAATATGACCACCAAACAAACCCCAATAACCAGGATATTTAATATTAGGAATATTGTCACGTAATTGTAATAAAAATTGCTGCTTAATTTTTAAAATAGCGATCGATACTTTTACAGTTGCAGTATTCATAGATAAAAACTTGGAAACTTAGTAAGTTAGTAGCTATATTAGCAAGGACTATATAGCTAATGGAAAAATTTTATTTATTCCCAGAATTAGGCTGTAATTTTTCTTGTTCTTCAATATAAACTTCCCCCTCCTCATTCCCAGCTATAGGAATACTTTTATATTGTACTTTTCCCTGAATTATTAACTCATCACCAAGATTAGGTAAAGAATTACTAATAACCCAAATACTACTAGTACTATCCTGAATTTCATAAGCCCCTGTTCCCAAAAAAGGGGCTATATTTATTACTTTACCTTGGATTTTTACCCTATTATAAGCTGTGCGGTTTTGTTGAATTTCTTGGACATTGGCTACTTGTACTTGTAAACTTCCACAGCTAAATAAACCCTGTCTCTTATACACATCTCCGAGCCCACGAGACCTCTCTACAT
>CAWUOF010000422.1:0-4361 GCA_963923765.1 uncultured bacterium
GACATTTTTTGGCGTTAGATATAGCTGTTTTTATGATTTCCAGGATATCAAAATCCACCTGCAATTTTTGAGCTTTCAGGATTTCTAAATAAGCTTTTGGTTGGGTTTCGATCGATAATTTACCCCGTTTAGCTATATTATCATATTCTCCAATTCGCATTATATTGTAAGCCAACGAATCTGTATTTGATGTTGGTACAAAAATCAGAATTTTTTCACCTAATGATGTCGGTACAGTTTTAACCCATAAAACTATTTGTTTACCTTGGAATATCCTCTCAATCCAACCATCCTGACTTTGCCTTTTTTCTGTAATATCTAAGTCAGAAATAATTTTAAAACGAGAAGTAATAGCATTAATGACTTTTTTCGGTAATACAAAATATTCTTGCAGTACCCCATCTTTCCGCATCCGCACTCGCATATTTTCTTCTTGCGGTTCTATGTAAATGTCGGAAACTCCTTCAGAAAGTGCTTTCGCCAAAATTTTGTTTACTGTATTTACAATGGGCGCACTAGCAGATTCTGATTCGCTTATAGCCGCATCTAAATCTTCTGTATCATCAGGTGCGTCTTGTAGGTCGCCTCCAGCAAATTCATCATCACCTAATGCTAATCTAGCTTCTCTTTCTTTGGCTTCTATTTCTTTTTGTCTTTTCAGTTCCTCATCTAAATATTGCTTAATTAGCTGTTCGTAGTCTTCGCGAGTAATTACCCTTCGCTGCCAAGCCCATTCTTTAGGGCGCATGATGCGATTTAATTCATCCTGCGCTTCTAAATTATCAGGATTTGACATGGCAATTAAAAACAAAGCCGGTTCGGGTCGGGGTTGAGATAAGGGTAAAATACCTAAGCGCCGACAGTTATCCATTGTTAGGGATAATGTCTCTAGCATTTGTTCTATTTGCGGAACCCCTATTTGAGTTAATTCCGGATCAAATGCTTCTACACCGTAGAGGATTTTTAGTTCAAATAATTGTTGTTTTTTATATTGACGTTGTAATTCTGGAGGTAGAGGTTTTCCTGTAATTGCTTCGAGTACCTCTGTCAGTGGACGTTTTTCTTGTCGGCTTTGTGTTTGGGCTTGCTGCATTTGATCAGGACTGACATATCCTGATTGCACTAATTTGTTGCCAAAGGGTGAAAAGTTACTTTGTACAACTAAAGCACGCCGCTGAGATGAGGTGTTGGTCATCGGTGTTTCCCACTGGGTATTAGAAATGTTTGGTTTGTTTAGGAAAGTTTAGATGGGATGCTTTCCGGCGATCGTCTTTCTCCCCGGAGGTATTTCGAGGAGATTTTTTTGGCTTTAAGGCTAAAACTGGGTGGATATGCTTGGAAATCGATTAGGTTTTTTCGGAATAATTTTTTTATCTATAATTTACCGATCGCCTTTGACGCAGCTTTTTACTGCGCCTTGCCTGCTACTACCTCTCGATTTTCGAGATTAGGCTGGCTAGGCAATTGCTTAAATAACCTATATTCCTTTAGACAATATTCCCAAGTTTTTTTCCTACATAATCACTAGATATAACCAGCATAGCCTTTAATTAAAAAGTTTATATGGGGGCGCGATCGCATTATCTTTACTATTTTAATCAATCCTGCTCTTGCCTGTACAGATTAATTCCTGCTTTTGATTATTAATCGTCAATTACATTTTTAACTTATTTTGTGATTTATTAAATTTTATTAAGATTAATTAAATATTTTTTAAATTTTAGAATTTTTTTAAAAAAATACCAATCGCCAATAAATAAGAAAAAATCCGAGTCAGTTTTAACCGACTTTAACTTTTAAAAATAGACTAAGAAAAAATCCGAGTCGGTTTTAACCGACTTTAACTATTAGCCAGGGAATTAATTCCCTGGCGGGCTGTAACTGGCGGGCTATAACTGGCGGGCTGTAACTATTAACCTCTTAATTAATTAAAACCCGATCTAATAGCCCCCTGCCAGTAGTTAAGGCCAACCCATTCCTAACCGTAATGGCGACGGCTATAATATTCGCTAAAGCTTTTTAGATAACTAATTTTCCGACAATTAACTAGAAGGAACCAGTCGTTTTCGCAGAGATTCGGCCCGTTTTTTCGCGGTTTGATTGTTTGGTTCGTATTGCAAGGCTGTTTCGTAAGCTTCTAAAGCCTGATTAGTTAATTTTTTCCGTTCGTAGGCAAAACCTAAATTATTCAAGGCTGTAACGTAGTCGGGGCGATACTTCAGCGCTTCTTTATATTGACGAATAGCCAAGTCGAATTGCTCTTTGGCTGCATAAGCATAACCCAAACCATTATAAATCAGGGCAGTATTTTCTTCTCCTTCTAAATCTTTGGCTTTGAGGGCTTTTTGAAATTGCTCTATGCCTTGGGAAAATAATTTTTTATCTAGGTAAATAGTACCTAGTTCGTAATGTTCGTTGGCTGGTCCTTGTTCTTTGCCCAATTTTTTTTGTAATCGGGCCATTGTATTTTCTGTACGGCGAGTTTTGATGATTTGGCGTACTATTGCCCAACTGGAACCACCAAGTAAAATCAGCAAAATTGAGAGATATACAATAAGTAAACTGTTATCCATCTGAGTAGAATTATGAAAATTTTTTCTGTACTTATTATCGGTCTGGGTAGCACACTAAAAACTTTTAGGAAAAAGCTAATATTACGGCAAGCCCCAATATTGAGCGCGTTGTGTAAGCCAGCCTTCGTTTTGCCAACGCTCGATCGCTGCGGTTACTTTTTGCCGTAAAGCATCATACTGTAAGCCTTTCGCCATAACTATACATAAAGCTTGGGTGGCAAGTTTTATTGGTAAAATACGATATTGGGGATATTCCTGCACCCATCCAGCTAAAACGCTGGCATCTCCGGCAAAGGCATAGGCATAATTATTTTCTAATACTGTTAATGCTTCCTGATAGCTATTAACTCCTATTAATTTGGCTGCTGGTAAAAAATATTTTATTATCGCGATCGTAGTTGAACCTTCTAAAACAGCTATTTTTAAGTTTTTCCCATCATGTAATTCTTGTAATTGTTGGTTTTTAGTTATGAGAGTTGTACTATCGATATAATAAGGATGACTAAAACTTACTAACCGCGATCGCGATTCCGTTCGAGTTACTCCAGCAATAGTCATATCAACTTGATTATTTAGGACTACTTTTAACCTATCTGTATTTGCTACTGCTTGTAGTTTTATAGCCTCTGGTTTTCCTAATAATTCTATTGCTAAACGTTTAGCTATATCAATTTCTAATCCTTGCCATTGACCTTGATTATCTCGAAATCCTAACGGTCGTAAGTTATCCTTAACAGCAACAATCAGGTAGCCCCGTTGAGAAATCTCTTCTAAGTCTGCGGTTCTACCTGGTAATGCTTTTATATATGGTAATGCGATTATACCCAAGGCGATTAGCCCCAGTGAAAAATTAAAAATTAAAAATCGAATAGACTTTTTCCGCATTTTTAATTTTTAATTTTCAGCTTTTATTTGGCTTGATTGGCTATTTCAATCACTTTAGTAAATGCTGCTGGATCTAATATGGCAATTTGAGCTAACATTTTGCGGTTAATTTCAATGTTGGCTTTTTTAATTAAACCCATTAGTTGGCTATAGCTAATGCCATGCATTCTAGCGGCAGCGTTGATACGGGTGATCCATAGACTGCGAAAATCACGTTTCCGTTTTTTGCGATCGCGATAGGCATTACGTAATGCCTTCATTACCTGTTGATTTGCTGTTCTAAATAGTTTGGAGTGAGAACCCCGAAAACCTTTAGCTAATTTGAGAATTTTTTTGCGGCGTTTGCGAGCAACATTACCGCGTTTTACCCTGGTCATAAGCTTAAGCTAGTTTTTACTTATTTCTGCTGGTTTCTGATTGGTCTTGGCTAAGTATGTGACACCCAATTTTTTACCGCCAGATTAACGGTGTAAAAATTGGTTGATTACTAGAATCAATTTTATCACTTTTAGTTCTTGTTAATTTCTAACATCATTAAAAGTGTTTGAGCCGTGTTTCCTGCCCTACCCTGATGGGCTGGGAAGGAAACACTTACCATACTATTTTTTTATGAATATGGCAGCATAGCTTTCACGTTATGTTCGTCTCTCTCGTCTACTATGGTTAGTTTGGAGAGTCGAGTTTTTCTAGCGGTATTTTTATGCTGTAACAAGTGGTTTTTGAAAGCTTTGCGGCGCACGATTTTACCGCTACCGGTCAGGCGAAAACGCTTGGCGGCTGACTTGCGAGTTTTTAGTTTGGGCATCGACTTGCCTTGATTCGACACAATCGATAATCATATCACGAAGTAGTCTTGCTTGCAATATTTATTTTTAGGATTGGGCAGGGGGCAGGGGGCAGGGG
>CAWUOF010000423.1:0-4336 GCA_963923765.1 uncultured bacterium
AATTATTATCAATTCTAAATTCTAAATTCTAAATTCTAAATTCTACATTCTCCTGACTTTAGCGAAGCGCAATAACAAAAATTTTTACATCTAGCATACATAAGGATAAACAACCATGAAATTAGAAGAATTACAAACAAATATAATTGTGGAAGGTGATAAATTTTCTGAACCATTGAAAATTATATCATGGAAATTCATCGGTACTACCAAAATTGAAATAGAAGCTATTGGAATTAAAAGTAAACAATATTATAATCCTATTATTTCCATTGCCGAATTAGATAATTTACAAAAACAAGAAAACCTACAGTTTAAATTTACCGGTAATTCTGAATCAGTATTTTTATACCTAGAAGCCTTACGTATTCGTAATGCTTTTCAATTTGACCCCCTGCATGGTATTAGTACTTCTCAAGTTGACCCTTTACCTCATCAAATTGAAGCAGTTTATCACCACATTCTTAAAAGCCCTAATATTCGTTTTTTATTAGCAGATGATCCGGGGGCAGGTAAAACAATTATGGGAGGATTATTAATTAAAGAATTAAAATATAGAGGTTTAGTAAATCGAGTATTAATAGTAGTTCCAGGACATCTTAAAAATCAATGGCTACGAGAAATGAAAGATCGATTTTCTGAGCAATTTTTAATAGTCGATCGCGGTGTAGTTACTGCTAGTTGGAGTCAAAATATTTGGACAGAATCTTCCCAAATTATTACCTCCCTAGATTTTATCAAACAAAATGATGTACAATTAGCCTTTAATGATGCTCGCTGGGATTTAGTGATAGTTGATGAAGCCCATAAAATGTCAGCTTATAAATATGGAGATAAAGTTAATAAAACTGCTCGTTATACCGTAGGAGAAACCCTATCCAGTAATTGTAAATATTTAATCTTATTAACTGCTACACCCCATCGCGGCGACTCGGAAAACTTTAAACTATTTTTAGATCTATTGCATCCTAACTTTTTTGCTAATACAAAAATGTTAGAAACCTCTATTCAAGATAAAGATAATCCTTTATTTTTACGTCGTTTAAAAGAAGACTTAAAAGATTTTCAAAATCAACCTTTATTTCCTCCTCGTCAGGTAAAAACAATTAAATATTATTTTAATGATGATGAAAAACAACTTTACAATGCTGTCACAGATTATGTCGAAGAAAACTTTAATAAAGCCTTACAAAAAGAAAAGCGTAATGTAGCCTTTGCTTTAACTATTCTGCAAAGACGTTTAGCTTCTAGTGTACGAGCAGTTTTAAAATCCTTGGAACGACGTAAACAAAAATTAGACGATTTATATAAAAAAGGTAAATTTTATCAAGAAATTACCTATAATGAAGATTATTTAGAAGATTTAGAAGAACAAGAACGTTATAGCCAAGAAGAAGAATTATTAGCTAAATTAACTTCGGCAGAATCCCTCGATGAATTAAAAATAGAAATTAATCATTTAGAAAGTTTAATTAAACTAGCTAAAACAGCAGAAAAACAAGAAATAGAAACAAAAATTAATTGTTTACGCGAAGTTTTAGAAGATATAAAAATTAGAGAAAGTCAGGAAAAATTACTAATTTTTACCGAATCAAAAGATACAATGGAATATTTAGCAGAGAAGCTAAAAAAATGGCAATATACTGTTACGGTAATTCATGGCGGTTTAAATATGGATAACCGTATTCAAGCTGAACATGAATTTAAAAACAAAAGTCAAATTATGATAGCAACTGAAGCCGCAGGTGAAGGTATTAATTTACAATTTTGTTGGCTAATGGTAAATTATGATATTCCTTGGAATCCTAATCGTTTAGAACAAAGAATGGGCAGGATACATCGCTATGGTCAACAGCATGAAGTTCATATTTATAATTTAGTAGCTTCCGATACTAGAGAAGGAAAAGTTTTACAGAAACTTTTTGATAAATTAGAAACTATGAAACAATCTTTAGGTGATAGGGTTTTTGATGTTATTGGAGATGTTTTACAAGGTGTTAGTTTAAAGGATTTAATCCTAGAGGCGATCGCCAACAAAAGAACTATAGATGATATCTTATCCCAAATGGATAAAGTACCTGATCAAGAAATAATTGATAAAGTCAAACAAGCTACTTTAGAAGCCTTAGCTACTCGTCACATAGACTTATCTGTAATTAACGAAGAAAAAAGAATAGCTAAAGAAAATCGTCTTGTCCCAGAATATATTGAACAGTTTTTTATCAGAGTAACTAAAAATTTAAAAATAAAAATAGAAAAACGTCAAGATGGCTTATGGCGCATTCCCTCTGTACCTTCTGAATTAAGAAATCAAAACTATGAATTTAAACTCAAATATGGAGAAGTACAACGGGAATACCTCCGCTTTGGTTTTGATAAAAATATTACTTTTAAAACCGAAGCTGAATTAGTTACTAGCGGTCATCCTTTAATGGAAGCAATCTTAGAAGATTTATTTAAAATATATAAAAATGACATAAAACAAGGTGCTATTTTTTTAGACCCCGATGGCAAATGGGATGGTTTATTATTGTTTATCTCTGGAGAAATTAAAGATGCTTATAACAACATAGCCGGACGAAAATTAATATGTTTGTATCAAGATAAATCCGATAATTTCCAAACAATTCATCCTGCTATACTTTGGGATTTACAACCATTAAAATTAGATAACAATACTGATTCTTTATCTATCAATGAAAATACCCAATCTCCAATCAAAAATTTAGAATCTACCATTAATAATGCTATGGAATATATTATAAATAATGACTTGGAATTATATAAACAAGAATTATTACAAAAACGATTATCCGATGCTGAACTTAAACGCAAATATGGTTTAAAATCCCTTGATATCTTAATTTTAGAATCAGAAGCCAAATTAACCGAATATGCAATCAGAAAAAGCCAAGGTGATAATATTCCCGATGTCACTATTATTAATGAACAACGTAACCGAGATGACCTAGAAAATAAAAAAATTAACCTAGAACAAAATATTAAAATAGAAACAAATCTTTCCCTGGCAGCACCTCAAATTTTAAGCATTATCCAAGTTATCCCCAAATATAATAAATTCTCCCAACATACCAATAAAGAAATAGAATTAATTGGCATGGAAATCGTCATTGCCTACGAAAAAAAACATCACAGAATACCTCAAGATGTTTCCTTAGAATATCTAGGTTATGATATTCGTTCCCAGGATAAATTAGATAATTATCGTTATATAGAAGTTAAAGCCAGATCTACCACTGGAGAAATTTATTTAACTCCCAATGAATGGTTAATGGCTAACCGTTTAGGAAATGAATATTGGCTGTATATTGTCGAATATGCCTCTACAAATCCCAATTTACATATAATTCAAAATCCCGCAGTTAATCTAAAAGCCACTGAAGAAATTAGCGTAATTCGTTATATTGTTACTGATTGGCATAACTCGGCTTATCGAGAAACTATTTAATAATAGAATACCTGGGGCTGGTTGGAAATTAAATGATAAATTCTTAACTAAACTTAAAAAATTAATTTATTATTCTGTGTATCAATATGATACAATTTTTTGATTATCAGAAATAGTTCACTATCAACTGTTATCTCTCAACCATCCACCAGTAAAAAAATGCACCAAGCAGCTATAGAACAATCTTTTCCTATCCAAGAAGTTAGCGAATATTCCGCTAAGGAAAAAAACATTAGACATGGACATATTTCTACTTTACATATTTGGTGGGCTAGACGACCTTTAGCTGCTTCTCGTGCCACTATTTATGCTGCTTTAGTTCCCGCTTTTACTCCCACAGAAATCACTAAAAAAAATCAATTTATTGCTGAGTTATCTAAATGGGAAAATGCTAATAATCAAGAATTATTAAATCAAGCTAGAGCAGATATTTTAAAAGCTAATAATGGTGTTCCTCCTAAAGTTTTAGACCCTTTTTCTGGTGGCGGTTCTATTCCTTTAGAAGCCTTAAGATTAGGTTGTGAAACCTACGCTAATGATTTAAACCCCGTAGCAGTTTTAATTGAAAAAGCAACTTTAGAATTTCCGCAAAAATATGGTCAACCAAAAACTAGAATTGTTCAGGAAACTACAGGAAGTGAAAGTCAACAAATTTATAATCCTCTGTTAGAAGATGTCAAAAAATGGGGAAATTGGGTATTAGAAAAAGCCCAGCAAGAAATCGGTCAATTTTATCCTCACGAAGCCGATGGGCGTATCCCTGTAGGTTATATTTGGGCGAGAACAGTTACTTGTCAAAATCCTAATTGTGGCGTAGAAATTCCTTTAATGCGTCAAACTTGGTTAGCTAAAAAAGATAATAAAAAA
>CAWUOF010000424.1:0-4333 GCA_963923765.1 uncultured bacterium
TACTAACGAATCCCCCCTGCTCCCCTGCTCCCCTGCTCCCCTGCTCCCTTTCCCCCTGCTAATTTAACTAGGGTCGATAAATTACGGCATCTAATCCTTGTTTACGAAGTTGCTGCACAATAACTTCTGCCGTAGTTGCATCTTTATAAGCCCCTAATTGGATTTGGGTACCTTGGGGAAAATCTCGCAAATAAGCATCGGCTACAATCGATCGAGCTTTTTGTAAGCTTTGATCACCCTTATATTGGCTAACAACATAATAAAAAGTATTGTTATTTTTCTTATCAACACTATTATTTGTATTAGCTTGTGGGGATGGCGAGACAGGAGCATTTTGTATAGATAAAACATTACCAGCAGATAGATTCGGCAACAAAGCAGTAGTTAAATTACCTGAAGCTGGTAATGGTGTTGATTTTGCAGCGTTTGGGCTTGGTTGAGCGGCAGGTGTAGTAGTTGATGAGGGACTAGCGCTAGGTGCAGTCGCCGTTGTGGGACTAGCAGCCGGAGTAGGTTGGGGTTTAGTAATAGCTAAATTACTAATATTTTTTAAATTTAGATCTACAAACTCTTGGGCGGCTAAATTTGGGGTATTAGGGAGAGGAGGTAATTTTTTGGTTTTGTTAATTTCTGATGTTGAATTAGGATTTTGGGCTACTGGCGTTGTTGAGTTTGTGAATAAATTACGAAGAGTGGCAAAATTGATATTATTAGCCCGATAGTTAATTATTACCCAGCCCAAGGTGACACAAGAAAGTAAAAATAGCAATATTGAACCCACACCCAGGGGGTTAAATATTGCTTCTTTGGCGGAAGATTTTTTTCTGTATGTTGGTTGTTTTTCCTCTAGGCTTTTAATTAATTCTTCTGATGATTGTAAATAATTATAAGGTTCGGCAAAAGTTGGTTCTGGGAAAGTTAGAGTTGCTTCAGGGTTGGGATGGATATGTGGTGGGGTTTGAGTATTGGTGGGTGGGATGGTGACTATTGGTAATTGGGCAATATTAATATTTGCTTGCGGCAGAATATGGGTGGGGTTTTCCATTTTGGGAGGAAGTTGGGGTTCTTGGGCTTCTCCGGGTAAGGAAATTAACTCTACAGGTGGATGAGTTTGAGTATTATTACTAAAACCACGAGTAGGAAAAACTGATTTTCCTGCTTTTTTACGGCGATATCTTTTTAATTCATCTTCAAGTTGCACATCCAAACTGGCTAAAGCATCTTTGATAATGGGGTGCAAGCTGGTTTTTGCGGGTGACTCAGCTATACGTTGACTCATTGCACGACTCCTACTGATTTTTTAGGACTAATTTTTATATATAGTATGGCTTAGAAGTTGCGGGTTAGTTGCTTGGGAGATTTTGGGAATTTATAGGCCGGATGCAAATATATACAAGCTGTTTTTTGAAAAGCCGATGAATTATGTTATCAGATCTATTGCATCAGGTTTTTCGATCGCCCCGTAATTAACAATGACTTTTAAACCTGTCGGTAATATTTTAAACGTGCTGGCATCTCAGATGATGCCACCAGAGCAGAAACAATTAGAAGATTTGCGGGCTTGCTGGCCTGCTATTGTAGGCGCTACTGTTGCTCAACAAAGTCAGCTTGTTTCTCTTCAGCGAGGGGTTTTGAGTGTGGCTACTTCTAGTGCTGCTTTAGCCCAAGATTTAACTTTTAAACGTCGGCGAATTTTGGTCAAATTAAATAATGGTTTTGCTAGTGCTGTAAATGATATTCGTTTTTCTACTGTTAATTGGCAAATTAGAAATCATAGGCAGTTACATGATCCCGATCGGCAAATTATATGGAGTCAGCATCCCAGTCGTATAGATAATAACCCTATGCCTGGTCAGGTTGACGGGACATCAGGAAAAGACCCCCATCAGACTTTTCAAGTATGGGCTATGAATATCCAGGCGCGATCGCTATCTTGGCCTTTATGTCCTGCGTGTCAATGTCCCACCCCCCCAGGGGAGTTGCAGCGTTGGTCTATTTGTGCTATTTGTGCTGCGAAAACATGGTAATTTTACTTATTATATAAGTGGGGATCGGAAAACTCTAATTAAATATTTATTTTTGAGGAATTTTTAAATTATTTGGAGCAATTAAATATGTAAAATCCGATCTATGCTTGATATTCTCAGTAATTCTTCGGAAAGGGATCGCATCCAATCCAACCAAATTAAGGTGCTTATTGTAAAAGTTAAATTTTGCTATTCTTCCGGTTAAGGAATTAAGGGTGCTATTATTTTGTTAAGGTTTTTAGCTTAAGATAAAGTGCTTAGTCACATTTAAAAACATTGGTTTTACCTTGATCCCCATGTATTTTCAAAAAAAAACAGTATAGTTCGTCACATTTCGTGAAACATTTTTTTCATCATTGTTACTGTTTTTAAAGCAAATCTAAAAACAATATAAAATTATTTAGAGCTTGGGGATCGCTAAAATCTAATCTGTGTAAGAGTTTGGTGGTATAATGAATAAATATAGGAAACATCAATAATTAAGGAAGAAAATTACTTCCGAAGAGAACTCATCATGAGGACGTTGAATTGTATAGCTTCAGCTTGTCGCCATTGTCGGTTCTATACCCCGGAAGGGCGACGCGGTGGGCATTGTGATCAGCTAGGAGTCCCTGTTAGAGGAGGGTGGAAAGCTTGTTCTTTGGCCTTACCTCCTTTTGCCCCTTCTTGGGAAGAGTTAGAAGCTTTAGTAACTTGGTCCGAAGAGTCGCTAATGGTACAGGATGCGATCCCCAGTGATTATACCTTAAAAGCTGTTCACTTAGAAGTCTCAGAGAGTGAAGTTGCCTCAGTTCGTCCGCGATCGACAGCCTCTGTACTTCCTGTTTAATTGCCGAACTCTGAACACTTAAATTGCTTGTTTATTGTTTGCAAAGTTTGGCCTTAATTACCTAAGACCCTTGGCTTTAAACTATGGGTCAATATTTTTTAATGGATTTAATTAGTGCAAATGTTTTTGAAAAAAACAATATGAGATACATAACTATAAATTCATCAGGGATATTTTTTGGAGAGGTAACATCTAACTAGGTGTTACCTCTTATTTTTAGAAATAGGAAAACAGAATAAATAAACAAATGCTGAAAATTGCTGTTTTTCCGATCGCTGTTGTTTTTTTCTAAGGTAGCCAAGGATATTGTTTAAAATCAGGGGGTCTTTTTTCTAGGAAAGCCTGTTTACCTTCTGCTCCTTCTTCAGTCATGTAATAAAGTAAAGTGGCGTTGCCTGCTAGTTCTTGTAAACCTGCTTGGCCATCGCAGTCGGCGTTAAAGGCCGCTTTGAGGCAGCGAATGGCGATCGGACTTTTATCTAAAATTTCTTTAGCCCATTGAATTCCCTCTGTTTCTAGTTCTGCCATTGGGACAACACAATTAACTAAGCCCATATCTAATGCTTGCTGGGCGTTGTATTGACGACAGAGAAACCAAATTTCTCTGGCTTTTTTTTGTCCGACTATTCTGGCTAAATAACTAGACCCAAAACCGCCATCAAAACTACCCACTTTTGGGCCGGTTTGTCCAAAGATGGCGTTATCTGCGGCAATAGTCAAATCACAAATTAAATGCAAGACATGACCGCCCCCGATCGCATATCCCGCAACTAGGGCAATTACCACTTTGGGCATAGAACGGATCAGGCGTTGCAAGTCCAATACATTTAAACGGGGAATACCAGCATCATCCACATAGCCTGCATGACCCCGCACACTTTGATCCCCGCCCGCACAGAAAGCATAAGTACCATCTGTATCTGGGCCTGCACCAGTAAATAAAACTACACCGATGCTAGTATCCTCGCGGGCATCCCAAAAAGCATCGTAAAGTTCAAAAACAGTTTTAGGTCGAAAAGCATTACGCTTATGGGGACGGTTAATGGTAATTTTGGCGATACCGTCCCATTTTTGATAGAAAATATCTTCGTAGGTTTTAGCCGTTTGCCAGTTAGGTTGCATGGGTGTGAGTGCGATACTTTAGGTTCGATCGGCCTCAGAATTGTATCGCACAGATTACCCCTATATACAGGAAAATCTTTGTAATATTAACTTTAAAGTAAAAAAATGCAGGATAAAAAATTATAAATTTAATTGATATTTCTGCAAAAATCATCTTTTTTTATCTAAAACAATATTAATTTTATAAACAATAAATATTTATAATAAACCTATTGATTATTATAAGATTATAATAACTATATTTATTTGGTGAATTTTAGATATTTTTTAGAAAAAAATAGGCAAAAAAATGTTTAAAAACCCATAACCTATACCTAATAGTTAGAAAATCTTGCTTAATTAATATTTACTACTA
>CAWUOF010000425.1:0-4327 GCA_963923765.1 uncultured bacterium
ACGACACAGACCAAATAAAGAAGAAGTAACAAAAACAGATTTTGACTAAATCAGCCAGAAAAAATCCCAGTTAATAGACATTCCCATAAATAGGGAAAAAAAGATAAATCTCACATACACCCAATAGAAAAAAAACAGCGATCGCCCCTAAAATTACCACCATAATTTTAACGCGATCGCCATTTTTTTAAAATCTAAAAAAACCTTAGACTCTAGCCTCCAAAGACTTAAGCAACTCCGTATTAACTCCAGATTCACGAGTTAAAGCAATTTTACCAGTACGCGCTATTTCACGAATACCAAACTTATTAAGAACCTGAACGATCGCCACCATTTTTCCAGGGTCGCCCACCACTTCCAAAGTAATAGACTCTTCCGCCACATCCACCACCCTAGCGCGGAAAATTTGAGCAAGTTCAATAATTTCCGATCGATTAGAACTAGTCGCATTTACCTTCAACAACATCAACTCCCGTTCCACACAAGGAACTTCCGTAATATCCTGCACCTTCAGCACATTAATTAACTTATAGAGTTGCTTAGTAAGTTGCTCAATAATAGCCGCATCTCCCGGCACTACCATAGTAATCCGAGAAATACCCATTTGTTCTGCTGGTCCAACAGCCAAACTTTCAATATTAAAGCCCCGACGGGCAAACAAACCAGCAATACGGGTTAAAACACCCGCTTCATCTTCAACTAAAACAGAAAGAGTATGTTTCATAATAACTCTGCGATCACTAGATCGCCCTTACCAACACAATGATTGAGGAGTAGTCCCTTAATATTAACGGATAGACTATCCACCATCGGCAAATCTTCAACTTGATTACCAGATTCACCCTCAAGGGCCATTTTTTATTTAATTAACTATCACCAGAAGGCTGCAAACTAGAGGCGGAAGGTTCCTGAAACACAATCCGCAACAAAGGCGGGGCCAAAAAAGTAGTCAAAATCACCATCATAATAATTGCCGCATTCAAAGCATCCGACAACACCCCACTAGCAGTCCCAATTCCCGCAAAAACCAGCCCCACTTCACCTCTCGGTATCATCCCCACACCAATAGCCAAACGATTAATCCGATCTTGACCAAAAACAGCCAACCCAGTCACAACTTTACCCAAAATAGCCACCACAATTAGAAAAATCGCAATAATCAAACCTTCCCTATTACTAGGAATAGCAGGATTAAGCACACCTAGATTAGTTTTGGCGCCAACAGAAACAAAGAAAATAGGCACAAAAATATCAGCGATCGGAATAATCTGCTTTTCTAACTCTTTACACTCATCATTTTCCTCAAAAATCAACCCCGCCGCAAAAGAACCCAAAATAGCCTCTAAATGAATTGCCGCACCCACATAAGCCAGAATAAACGCAAAAATTAACGCCGGAATAATGATATTACCTCTAGTTTTCAGAGAATTTACAATACTCGTAAAAAACTTATTAAAGAAATTCCCCAACAAAATCGCACCAACCAAAAACACCGTAGAACTAATAATCAAATAAATAACATTAGCTACATCCACCTCCCCAGTTTTCGCCAAACTAGCCACCACCGCCAAAACAATAATCCCCAACACATCATCAATCACCGCAGCGCCAATAATAATCTGCCCTTCCTTAGTATTCAGCCTCCCTATTTCCGACAAAACCTTAGACGTAATACCAATACTAGTAGCCGTTAAAGCCGCACCAGCAAAAATCGCCGGAATAGCCGGCACATGAAACCACAACATTAAACCCGCCGTTCCCGCCGCAAAAGGCGTTACCACCCCCACCACAGCCACAATAGTCGCCTGAATACCAACCTCTAGTAACTGTTTTAAATTAGATTCCAAACCAATTTCAAACAACAGAATAATTACACCAAGTTCCGACAAAACCGAAACCACTTCCCCGATCGAATTAAAAGTCGGCGTTACTGCTGCCGGACTTAAACCCGCAGTACCCTGTAAAATCTGCATAATCACCGAAACACTACCATCAGCTTCCCCATCGGGAAATACTAACAGTTTTAATACAGACATACCAACAATAACACCCGCCACCAATTCCCCTAAAACTGGTGGAAAACCCAAACGGTTAGATAATTCCCCCCCAACTTTACTAGCAAGATAAACCACCACTAAACTTAACAACACCCCCGCCAGCACCATCGGCCCTTCCGCTTCAGTGGCCGTTGCCAACAAAGGTATAGGCGAAAAATAAGATAACCACACCATAGGAGTCACCAAACCCCCAGAAATTACATCAATCATCATTTCTTCAAAACTCATCCAGTTTAATTTAACTGGTTATTGCCCCTTTAGCCATAACTTTTATTAATTGTTTCAATAGTTTAAATTTTTATAAAAAAATATTACTAACAAAACATCTAGTTAAATAATTAACATCTCAACCACAAACATTAAAAACTATAATTATATTCCCAGCTAATATCCCAACTACAGCCAAAATCCCAAACATACCTGGACTACAAAGGGACATATCAAATATTATTTACACACTATTTTATCTACATTTTATCAAATAAAATTATTATATATAAAATCAAATTTTATCCAATTTCCAATTAAAATATACTATTTGTATTCTCCAAAAAACACATCATAATCTTATGCTAGACCTCAAACTAATCCGAGAAAACCCCGAAACAATACAAAAACGCCTAGAAATTCGTGGCGAATACGACATAAAGCCCATTTTAGAATTAGATAAACAAGCACGAGAAATAGAAACAAAACGCTCCCAAATATCTGCCCGTAGCAACGAAATCGGCAAAATAGTTGGCCAAAAAATGAAATCCGGTAGTAAACCCAATGATCCAGAAATAATAGCCTTAAAAGAAGAAGGAAACCAACTCAAAACCCAACTAGCAGAACTCGAACCCCAGGAAAGAGAATTAAAAACACAAATAGAAACCTTAATCCTAACCATTCCTAACTTACCTAGTGAGTCAACTCCTATAGGTAAAGATGAAAACGAAAATGTCGAAATTCGCCGCTGGGGTGACGAATATATACCCCAAAATAATAATAATATTTTACCCCACTGGGATATAGGAGAAAAATTAGGAATAATTAACTTTGAACGCGCTACTAAAATAGCTCAAAATCGCTTAGTCACCCTACTAGGCGCTGGCGCTGCCCTAGAAAGAGCATTAATTAATTTTATGTTAGATCAACATATTAAAACTGGATATCTGGAAGTATTACCACCAGTTTTAATTAATAGCGCATCCATGACAGGTACCGGTCAATTACCTAAATTTGCCGAAGAAAGCTTTAAATGCGATCGCGATGACCTTTGGTTAGCCCCAACTGCCGAAGTACCTGTTACTAACTTATATCGAGATGAAATCATACCCGCCGAACAACTACCTATTTATCACTGCGCCTATACACCCTGTTTCCGTCGTGAAGCCGGTAGCTATGGTAAAGACACCAGAGGACTAATTCGCCTCCATCAATTCCATAAAGTCGAATTAGTTAAATTTGTGCATCCCACCACCTCCCCAGAAGAACACGAAAAACTCACCCAAAATGCCGAAAATATCTTACAAGCACTAAAATTACCTTATCGAGTTATAGAACTTTGTACCGGTGATTTAGGCTTTTCCTCTACCAAAACCTATGATTTAGAAGTTTGGCTACCTTCTGCTGGCAAATATCGGGAAATTTCCAGTTGTTCTAATTTCGGAGACTATCAAGCCCGTCGTGCTAATATTCGCTTTAAAGAAACAGGCAAAAAAGGTACTCAATTTTTACATACTTTAAATGGTTCTGGATTAGCGATCGGTCGCACAATGGCTGCTATTTTAGAAAACTATCAACAACCCGATGGTAACATCAAAATTCCCGAAGTATTACAACCCTATTTAGGACGAGAAATCTTGTAAACTATCACAATTGTTAATCAAATATCAATAATATAAACCCGCCCCCAATAGTTAATCGATTGTAATAGGGCGGGTTTATTATATTTATCTATTAATAATATAACTTATCATATAATCTCCCTTCTATACTCAACTTATCGCGATCGCCTCTAATATTATTATATCTGTTCACTTTTTTTAATCAAATAGGTTACGTAATCTTCTTTAGCATCAACCTCTTCCTTTGGTAACAAGCTTTTGGCAATTCCCCTTAGTCGAGATAGATTTCCCCGTTGCAATTTGGCAGGGGCTTCTAGTTTTAGAGATTCCAAAAGAGTTTGTACTAACTGCCAGCGATCGGCAGGTGGCAATTGCAACAGTTGTTTTTGTAATTCTTCTAATCTTGTCATTTGTGTATGGCCCCGATCGATATATTCAATA
>CAWUOF010000426.1:0-4285 GCA_963923765.1 uncultured bacterium
ATTTTCCCTCACCCGCCCCTGTCACCGCGATCGCCTATAAATAATATAATTATTTTCCCTCACCCGCCCCTGTCACCGCGATCGCCTATAAATAATATAATTATTTCCCCTCACCCGCCCCTGTCATTGCGATCGGCTATAAATAATATAATTATTTCCCCTATTTATAATTTATCTATGCGGCTGAGGCGGGTTTATGTATCTAATTTGTTAATATCATAATTTATCGCCTAACCCGCCCCTACATATTTAATATTTTTAATTTTTTATCCTGTTCATATACAAAATTTGCTGATGTAGATAAAGCAATTTCAGCCTTTTGCAATTCCATACCTAAATACATAGCATGGGCGGGTTGAATACCAGGACAATCAGCGATAATTTGCTGACAAATATGATAAGCTGATTTACCAGAATAACAATTAACAACTTCTCCGGAACCAGGGGTAAGATGTTCAACAATAATTTTATCATCTTGAAGGGCGATCGTAAAACTTCCAGCCGGGTCAGCATAGTCTTTTTGTTGACAAAGTTTTGCGTATTGAGACTGAATAAGGCGATCGGCATTTTCCCAGCAATCATTATATATATGGGCACTTTGACTAATAATAATTAAAGGACCTAATTGGAAATTATGATGAGAATTAGTAGCGATCGCATCTCGAATATATATTTGCAAAGCCCTTAAACCCATAGCATTTGCTGGCCAAGCACTAAACATATCATTACTACGAAAAGTAGCAGTTAAAGATAACTCATTTTCCACTATTCGCACCCAAATATGATTAAGACAGGGAGGGCTATCATTTAGATCATTATCTTTAACATCCCAAAGACACATTACCGCCCTAGCTGAATCAATATCAAGGATTAACTTTTTGATAATTTGTTCTATTTGATCTTGACCAAACCAACTTCTTAAACGCTGACCATAAGTGTATTTTACCCCTTCTCGCTGGGGTGCATCATCGAGAATTTGTGAGATATAATCTTGGAGAAAACCTCGATCGATAGGTAAATAATTCGGTTCGGGGAAATAAAAATCAATGGGTTCATCAGTAACAATCGCCATTAGATCTATTAATTCTTGCCATTGGCCATCATAACCTGTTGGTCTAATAGTTCCAGTTGTTTTAATACGATGAATAATTTTTACCCAAGTTTCCGCAATAGTTTTACCTTCAATGCGATGACCATATCTCAAGCCTGGTATTACCCTTGGGAATGTTTCTTGCATAGGGAAAGATAAACTTTCTCCCCAGGGTTTTACAGACTCCATAGCACAAGATTTAACTATATTTACCGCCTCAGTAATTGATGTAGCCAAATGCCAAGTTATAGACTGACGCAAATTTTCTAAAGCATTAGCATTAATTTCTATATCGATATAACCAGTAATAGGAGAATTAATTATCCAACAGTCGCGATCGGTATCAGTTTTACCAGCCCGAAAACCATTACAGAAAAAATCTAGCAAACATTCACAGCTACCAGCATTATGATCTTCTTTAGTAGCATTGAGAATAACCAAAAATCTAACATGGGGATTATATAGTAAATTACGAATTAAAAAACTAATACCTCGTGTGGGTGAATATAGATTACCAATAACAGCATATTGATAAGATTTTAAATATTTGGCAACAGTTTGTTTAACAGTCCAACCAGTAACTATGGCAGTTTGTCCATAACCACATATTAACTGATTAGGTTTGTATAATGCCTTATATTGAAATGAATTGACTTGTTTAGTGTTTATCATTGGCTGTATTTTTTATGTGCAAATATAGAAAATCAGGTGGAACAGGACACAAGGGAAGGCCAGAAAAGATTTTATTATATAATTTGACTGTAATATTTTTCCAGTTTCAGTGTTTTTACTTACATTTTTGATCATCCCCTTGTAATTTTTACTGATAAACATTTCTCTATAAAAAGACATTTGAATTTAATTGAAAAATTTATTTTTCAAAAATAAATAAAACAATTCTATAAATGGCCTAATAATGGGCGGATTAAAACTAGATTTTACAAAACTAGAAAAAAGTTATAATATTTTTCAACAATTTGTTTATATTAATGAGAAAATCAAAACTTGATTTAGGCCAGTTAAAATATATTGGCCAGTCATGGCATGAATGAAAGACTGCAAAAAATTTTATCTCAGTGGGGAATTGCTTCTCGTCGTCAAGCGGAAGAAATGATCAAGTTAGGCAGGGTGAAAATTAATGGGGCGATCGCCACTTTGGGGCAAAAAGCCAATCCAGAGATCGATCGCATAGAATTCGATGGCCAAATAATCCAACCCATTCAGCGCCCGCAGCCCTTATATCTTCTACTGCACAAACCGGCTGGAGTAGTTTCTACCTGTAGCGATCCCCAGCAAAGAACAACAGTTTTAGATATTTTACCTGCTAGATATCGCCAAGGGGAAGGGTTACATCCTGTAGGACGTTTAGACGCAGAATCAACAGGGGCATTAATTCTAACTAACGATGGGGAATTAACCTTTTACTTAACCCATCCTCGCCATAGCATTGCCAAAACCTATCAAGTTTTGGTAAAAGGAAAACCATCAGAAGCAATACTACAAATGTGGCGACAGGGTGTAATACTTGCAGGCAGAAAAACCAGACCAGCTAAAATTCAAGTCTTAAAAAGGATTGGTGACGATCAAACCCTCCTAGAAATTATTATTCAAGAGGGTAGAAATCGACAAATTAGACGAGTAGCTGAACAGTTGGGATATCCTGTGATGGAACTACATCGCACAGCGATCGGCCCTATTCAGTTACAAAATTTACCAAGTGGCCACTATAGACATCTCAAAAAATCTGAAATCGGTTTTTTAAAAAACCAAATCCAACTAATATCAATAGATAAGTAGATGTACCAATAGAACTTAAGGTTGAAAAACTATGAAGAAGAATAAGAAAAATAATAACAACAATAAAATTAATCTCCAACAAGAACGGGCTGAAAAACTAGCAATTATCGGTACTCAACTGAAGCAAGTTAGGGAAGAAAAAGCCCTATCTCTATATGATATCGCTACTATAACTATGATTCGGCCAAGTCAGTTATATGCCATAGAAGAAGGCAAAATCGATTATCTACCAGAACCTGTTTATATTCAGGGTTTTATTAGAAAATTTGCGGATGCTTTAGGCTTAAACGGCAGGGAATTATCTCAGGAATTTCCTGTAGATAAATTCCAGTTTAATATGAGTCCAGTGTGGCTATATTTACCGATCGTCCAAGTGCGACCACTGCATCTTTATTTAGTTTATATTATGATAATTCTTTGGTCGGTAAATAATTTATCTTCTACAATGCGGCAGGCAGAAACACAAGCCAAAGCTTTAGACTGGGAAAAAGATACAGAAGTGCAAACAAATTCCCAAGATTCTAAAGTATTGAAGAAACTGCCAGAAAAATCAGGACAGATTAAAAATGCTGTATTTTCTGTCAATAAAAATACCAAAGATGGCAAAATAAGCTATCCTCAAAATGATGGAGATGCTAAAAAACAGCCCGTGCGCGTTAATCTGACCTTCAAAGCAGAATCTTGGATTAGAATCGAAGTAGATGGCAAAGTTGATTTTGAGGGAGTTTTACCCCAGGGAACACAACGTACTTGGGTAGCTAATCAAAAAATGATAGTAAAAACAGATAACCCCGGTAATGTACTATTTGCTGTTAATAATCAGCCCGCTAAACAGTTAGGAAAGGATGATTCTGGGACTGAAGAGGTTATTTTTACTGCTAATAATCGTTCTTAATGGTTTTATTAGTTAAATAATAAATAGCGAACAGGAAATAATAAGATTTTGTGATTTATTTTTTGTGATTATCAAAATCTGTTATATATTTCTCTGGTTCGCTATTTGTTATTTAGGAGTTATTTTTACTGGCGATCGCGTCCATAAGTATTCGTCATTTTTTTTAACAGCATTTTCGCTTCATCAGTTAAAGCATTATGACGATATCGCCAGCCCCAGTTACCATCAGCTTTACCAGGAACATTCATTCGTGCTTCCGAACCTAATCCTAAAACATCTTGCAGAGGAATAATAGCCTGATTAGCTACCGAACTTAAAGCTAAACGAATTAAATCCCAGTGAATTCCATCTGGGCTAGGATCGGTGCCTAAATAAGCCAATAAGCCAGCCCTTTCGTTATCAGATAGTTTCTCAAACCAGCCTACAGTTGTATCATTATCGTGGGTACCCGTATAAACTATACAATTGCGAGAATAATAGTTAAAAGGTAAATAACCATTACC
>CAWUOF010000427.1:0-4280 GCA_963923765.1 uncultured bacterium
TGATTTTGGTGCTGTGCAATAATGGGAAAAAAAGGGTTTATTTTTATAATTTACTGGAGGGCGATCGCTGTATTCAGTAAAAATCGTTGTTGCGCTTTAGCGCTAATATTAGGTTGAATTTTAAGAAGATTTCAACTCAACTTGTTTTAACTGAAGCGTAATAATGGGGGTTTATAATTTTTCACTTTGGCGCACTCAGCGCAACAACGGGAAAAAATGGGTTTATTTTTATAATTTACTGGAGGGCGATCGCTCTTTACAACCCTAGTAAAATAATGTATAATCTTAAGCCATAACCTTGATTTATCAACAAAACTTATATATTCTATATATTAAAAAAATATAATTCATTATGGGTATGCATCTAATCACAATAACCAGAAATTATGAATTTAAAACCTAAACGCAATTCCAGAAGCACTCTCAACCTAACAAGCCTAGATAACCATAGATACTCCTTTTGGTTTCTGCTGGTAGTAGCTTTATTTCTAACTTCTTTAATTACTTCTAATATTATCGCCGTTAAACTTATTGATGTATTAGGTTTAATAATGACGGCGGGAATAGTGATTTTTCCGGTTAGTTATATTTGTGGAGATGTATTAACAGAAGTTTATGGATATAAACAAACTAGATTAGTTATTTGGTTAGGATTTATTTGTAATTTAATCGCAACTACCGCTATTTGGCTAGGGCAAATATTACCGGCGGCAGGGTTTTGGGATGGACAAGATGCCTATCAAAGAATCTTAGGATATACGCCGAGATTATTAATAGCTTCTTTTATTGCTTATTTAATTGGAGAATTTGCTAATTCTTATGTATTGGCAAAAATGAAAATAGCCACTAAAGGTAAGTGGTTGTGGACTAGGACGATCGGCTCTACAATTGTTGGACAAGGTTTAGATTCGTTGGTATTTGTAATTATAGCATTTTTTGGAACTATTCCCCCTGTGGCTATGGTATCAACTATTATAACGCAATGGTTAGTAAAATCCTTATATGAAGCGGCAATGACACCCTTAACATATATATTAGTTAATTTTCTCAAAAAACGAGAAAACCTGGATGTTTATGATTATCATACTAGGTTTAATCCCCTGTCTTTATCAGAATAAATTTAGAAGGAAATTATTATGGCGATCGATAATTACTCTCAAGTAGAAGAATTAATGGAAAAAATGGATCAATGTTTGCCTATACCTGTTAAACCAGGTAAGCAATTATTAAAATTGATTAAAAATAACCAAGGAATTACAATAAATTCAGATATTCAATTAGAAATTCAGAAAATAATTTATTTAGGTGATGATGGTGGAATTATGTGTTCGCTATCAAAAATTGCCGATTTAGAAAAAACCTATACAGTTTCTTTAACTCACTTAAAAATAGATTCTAATCATCCTTTAGCTGCGGAAATTCAATCTTATCAGCACATCAGAAATAAAAAACTAATGGCGGCAGCTAAACAAGATTTTGATAGTTTATTGTTACAAGTACAAGCAAATCAAGAAAATCCTAAAAAACCAAGGAGTAAATTTGGCAAAGGATTTCAAAAATAGAAAAACCAATTCCTAAAATTATTGATGGTTTTTCTGACTAAATAAAAATAGCGCCGCAGATAAAAACAATCAACGGCGCGGTTATTTTATTCTAAAAAAGAGTAAGCTATTATTGCGAATTTTTTCCTTGACGGCTAGCGGTTTGAATGTACAAAATTAACAAGAAAACAGTGGGAACTAGCACAAACAGAATAGTCGCAACAAATCCTAAATCGTTAACTTGCATTGAATTAAGCCTCTAAATGATTTTACAAGGAATAGCAGTAGGATATCATGTGGAGGTTATTTCCGATCGCCCTTTCAAATTCATTGATTAACCCAGAAAAACCCCAAGACTTAGGGCTTAGTATTCACCTTTATTGGGCCATTTACCACAGTTTGACAGGCAAGGCGATAGGTATCTGGCTTCTTTTTCAATTTCCGTTTTTCAAAATCAGTGCGAGGGGAGAGATTTTCCATACCCTCAACTATTTCGACAATACAGGTGCCACATTGACCATAGCCCCCACAATTCATCATTTTTCCCATCAAGCCATAGATATCGATGCCATTTTCAATGGCTTTTTGGCGGAGATTAGCCCCATCAGCCGCGATAATTTCGCGTTTTTCTTTCTCAAAACTAATATTGCCCATTAGATATCCTTTCTCCTGGCTTTATGCCAATGCCTAGCTAATTTGTTAAGTTATATTAACAAATTCTTACAAATTATTGACTAAAAACTTTAAGGATTGATAGGCAAATTAGTAATAGCACGTTGTAAGGCAGCCAAGGCACGATTATAACCCAGTACTGCTTGGACTCGTCTACCTTCGGCGGTAGTTAAATCAGTTTCCGCGTTAATTACCTCTGTTTGGGTACCAACACCAGCTTTAAAACGCAATCTGGCCAGACGCAGGGCTTCTTTAGCCTGTTCTAAAGCAACGGTAGCAGTTTGTATATTTTCAAAGTTAGACTGGAGTTGAAAAAAGGCTGTTTCCACATCCAGGCGTACTTGATTACGAAGATTAGCAAAACGAGTTTCAGCTATTTCTTTATCTTTTTCAGCTTGTTGAGCTCTAGCACGAGAAGCCCCACCATCATATAAATTCCAGTTTAACCTAGCGCCTAAAGCATAACCATTAGTCGGATTAATTGTATCATCCAGACCATCTTGCACACTATAGCGGGCAAATACATTTATTTGCGGACCTAAATTACCGATCGCTACTCGTCGATTTTGTTCACCTATTTCTTTTTGTACTAACTGTTGTTCTAACTCCGCCCGATTTTTATAAGCCATTACAATACTTTGTTCTAGGGAAATATCCCAAATACCAGCTATTTGTACTGGATCGGCAGCAGTAAGATTAGCAGACTGAGCTAAACTTAAACGTTCTGCTAAAGTACGTTGGGCAATTTGTCGATCGCGTCTAGCATTAGTTAAATTTTGCACTTCATTAGCCAACTGTACCTGAGCTCTGAGTGTATCAAAACGGGTTCCTACACCAGCTTTTTCTAAATTTTGAGTATCCCGTAAACTTTGTTGAGCAGAATTTACCGCAGCTTGGGAAATTCGCACTTGTTCATCAGCATTTTGGAGGTTGTAATAAGTATTAGTAACATCGAGGCGAATTTGCTCACTAATTCTTTCTAATTCCAACTCACTCGATCGTACTTGTCTTTCTGCGGCACGAACTTGAGCTTGGCGGCGGCCAGATGTATAAAGATTGTAACTTAATTCTAGGCTACTACCAAAACTTCTGGAAAGATTACTTGGTTGTAGAGTAGAAGTAGTAGCATCATTATCACTACGAGTGACATTAGCATTAAGAGTTAAATCAGGATATTCAGCAGCTAAAGCTTCCCGTAAAACTTTACGAGATCTTTCTAGTTGCATTGCAGCAACTTGTAAATCTCGATTGTGACGACGTGCTAATTCTAAAGCTTCTTTTAAAGTAATGGCTTCATTTTGTTGTATTCTAACTTCACTAGGTTTAGTGGGAAACTGAAGCGGATTAGAAATAGGTTCAATAAAATTAAATAAGGGTGTCTGTTGGAAACGATTACCATTACCAGGGGACAAAGTGGGGGAGGTGGATTGAGCCACATCCTTTGCGCTGGGGGTAGATTTACTACTATCAGCTACTTTTTTAGTATCCTGTAATGGTTGAGATACTGGTTTATTTTCAGCGATACTGGGTTGTATAAAGCTAAGGGCGATCGCAGTTCCCATACTTATCCCTATTATACTTGTCCCTACCGAGCGAAGCTGATGATGAAAAATTGGCATAGTTTTTTAAAAGATTAGCAATTCCAGAGACATTTAATTATAGTGAGGTAGAGTTAAGAAAAATACCAGATAAAAATTATTGCACAATACAATATACTACCTTAGCTAAAAGTTAAGCAAATAATAAAAGTGCTGCTTTTGTCCAGCATATTCTTACCTGGTATGGATCATTTTTTGGGCCAAAATCATCTGGGCGTAATTGGGACTCATTCTAGGTGTGATAGCATTCCTGGATAATTTTAATAAAAATAGTATTCGCTATTACGGTTAATAATTATTTGTTTTTTAGTTATTTTTTTGATTTTTTCTTAATCTTATCGGCTGGAATGCTATTATCTGTAAATTAAATTGTTTATAACTAATATTAATGAATAAATATATTTTTATATGACACTATTTTTATCTAAAATTCTTCATCTAAGATTAATTGGTAGGGTGCGTCAAAACC
>CAWUOF010000428.1:0-4279 GCA_963923765.1 uncultured bacterium
ACTCTGGTACAGTTTCCGCCGCAATGGAAGGATTGATCGAAGGTATCCCCAGTATAGCCTTTAGCCTAACTAATCGTTTATGGCAAGATTTTCTGCCTACGGTAAATTTTGCTAAGTCTCTGTTAAATCAACTTTCGGCCCAGCCTTTACCACAGTTAATGTTACTTAATGTTAATGTCCCCCCCATAAAACCAGAAGAAATTTTAGGCGTGACTCTTACCCGTCAAGGCATCCGCCGTTATGTCGATATTTTTGAAAAAAGAGTCGATCCTCGCGGCAGAAATTATTATTGGCTGGCTGGAGAATGTGTCGAAGAAGTACAGCAAATAGAAAAAAATACTCGCTTAAAGGCTATTCCTACTGATATGCAAGCTATTCGTGATAATTATATTTCTGTCACACCTTTACAATATAATCTTACTTGTATAGATAGTATTGATAGTTTATTAGAATGGAATTTTAATAAAAATTCTACTCCCTAATTATACCAATTATACCAAACAATAATTTTTATTCCCTGTTCTTTCCTCTAATCTAATCATTTTCTAATCTGAACTAAAGATTATCACCAGCAGATTATCACCAGTCAAGTATAATTTAATTAAAAGTAGTAGATGCTGTTATGAATGCTCCCACATTTGATAGTAAATCGGTAAATTGTCCTATTTGCAATCGCACTGGCAGAATGAAACAGAGGGAAATACTTAATGGTTTGTTTACTTGTCCCTATTGTCAAGCCCGTTTAGTGATTAGTTGGAGTGGTCATTATGTCCGAGATCCTTTTAGTTTAAAACAAGTCGCTTTAGGAAAAATGCTGCGCCGCCAAAGTCATCCTCTGGCTAGACTATGGCGAGATCTAGGCATAGTTAAACATCCTTCTGTTATTGCCGTTTTTGCCGGTGTTATGGTTTTAGGTTTTGCTTTTGTTGGACTAGAAAGTTATCCGAGCGATCGCTCCCCTATAGAAAAAGTTATAGAACAAATTAATGAATTTGTAGATACTAATATTTTGCATTAAATAGGAGATTGAATATTGAATATTTTTTATAGTTTGACAAGATAATCTTGGTTATGATATAGTTAATCTCGATAAGGAAGAACTAAAATCAAAATTGATTAAAAAATCAACCTAAAAATCTTGGCAAAGTTTTATTAGTTTTATTTATCCTACCCTAGAATTATAAACAAACGTTGTTGCGCTTTAGCGCTATAGTCGCCATAGTGGAGTATGAATCAAAATTATAAATATTTGAATAATTAAGATACTATTTTTGGCAAAAATGCACAGTTAAAACACCCCAGCCTATTTCCTTGGTAATTATTCCTTAGTAATTAAACTCCAGCCCTTAGCAGAAGCTAAGGGTTTAATTTGCGGTAAATTTAACTTAGGTAAAGAGGAATTATCTATTAAAAAATAAGGTTGGGAAAGTTTTTGCCAAGTTTGTTGTAACTCTAAAGAATTGAGAGGAACTACCTGGCGATCGCTATAAAAATCTAAAGAAGGGCGAGTATAACTATAGGAAGTATAAACAATTGTTTTTTCAGGAGTTGTATTTTTAATAATAGCAGCTACAGGTTTTACCGGATAAGCTTCGGCTAATTCCCATACCCAATGATTAGAATTAACAAATAACAAGAGAGTTACATAACAACCCCAACATAATATAGACAAAAACAGGCGATCGCGCTGATAGATTAAAAAAGCAGTAATAGTAAAAGTTAAAGCAGCAGCAACTAGAGTAATTAATAAATCTCGTTCCGATAAAGGCGCAAAAAAGCCAAAATAAATACTAGCACACCAGCCACCTACAGCTAATATTCCTAAAATAATTAACCAAGCCCGACAATAGGGATTTATAGATATAAAATTATCATTATTTATATTAAAATTGCCTTGATTTTCTAGGTCTTCTACATTATTTGCTATATTTTCTAATTCGAGAATTTTAATATGATGAGAATTAACAAGAATATCTGATAAATAGAAACTAAAGCGACTATGCCAAATTTCTGCTAAATAAGGGCCGATCGCTAAAGCTAAAGCCGGATAAACAGGTAAAATATACCAAGGCAACTTAGTAGACATAGCTGATATAATGAAAAAATAACCAGCACTCCAAACAATTACTAATTTAGACCAGCCTAAATTACGATTTTCCCAAGCAAAAATAAAAGCTTGTGGTAAAAATAACAACCAAGGCCAAGAATATTTTAAAATTTCTAAAAGATAATACCAAGGCGGGCCAGTATTACCCTCCACAGTATCCCAAATTCTTTGCAAAGATTGATTAAAAACATGACCACCGATAAAAGTTTGGCCATAGTGTAGCCATTGGGAAATATACCAACTTAACATCGGCATAATACCTAACAATAAGCCTGTGTAAAGATACCAAGAAGTAAGTAAACGAGGTGTATCCCAAGCAATAAACAAAACTAAAATAGCAGCTAATAATATACCGACAATACCTTTAGTTAAGCAAATACATCCTAAGCCGATACCGATGCCAAAAGTATAGCGGAGATTGCGGCGCGATCGGAGTAAACACCAAACTGACAACAGAAAAAAACATATTACCGCGCCATCTAGCATAGCCAAGCGACCATTTCGGACTACAGGCAAAAAAGTTAAATACACTAAAGCCGCAAAAATAGCCCCAGTCCGCCGTACAAATATTTCTCGACCAATACTATATAAAAAAGGCACAGAAATAGCTGTTAATATTGCCCCTGGTAAGCGAGAAGACCACTCATTGACACCAAAAACCTGATAATTTAAAGCAATTAACCAATGTATCAGGGGAGGCTTATTAAAATAAGGCGTACCATCCAAAGTGGGGTAAAGCCAGTTAAATTGTCCAGGTGTACGAGAAATTTCCCTAGCAACTTTAGCGACGATACCTTCATCCCAATCGCGTAATGGTAAATTACCCAAATCTATAGTAAACAAAAGTAGTGCAGCAATTAGCAGCCCCACAGTCCATAAGCGATCGGTCCATTTATCAGACAAATTTTCCATCTGTCTTAAATTTCCGCAACAAAAACTTAACGATACATAACATATTTTAAAATTTTCAGGCTTTAATAAACGTAATTTCAGGTTTAAACTTATCTAAGCTATCTTAGCTATGTTGGCTGGGCACTACAAATACTCCAATATTTAGAGTAACATAATTTTACCTGGGCAGCATTAATCACTACTAAACAGATTGCAGAGAGTATATGAATATACCTTTGATTGTAGATATTGCGATCGGCTTAATTTTTATTTACTTAATCTTAAGCTTATTAGCCTCAGAAATTCAAGAATTAATTACTACAGTTTTACAATGGAGAGCAAAACATTTAAAAGAATCTATTGAAAGTATGCTGGCAGGTAATAATTTACCCGATGAAGTAGAAGGGGTGAAAACTCTTACCGCCGATTTGTATAATAATCCTTTAATTGGTAGTGCTAATCATCAAGCGCAAGGTCTTTTAGCCAACTTTTTTCGCAGTATTACCCAGTCAATAGGATTTATATATAATCAAATTACTGGTACTCCCAACCATTTTGGCAATGCCACAACCGGCCCATCTTATCTAGCCGCCGAAACTTTTGCCACTAGCTTACTAAATACCATCAAAATTCCCCAAATAGTAGATAACCTATTTTTGACTAGGCTACAAAAATTTGAAGTAGAAAAACTCCAAGAAGTGCAATCAGTTATAGATAGTTTAGAAATGTCAGATGAAACTAGGGCATATCTAAATTATGAGTATGAAAACCTCAGTAAAAAGTTTGCAGATATTGTCGATGATTACAAAAATCAAAGATCGGATTTGTCTACAAGTATCGATCGCATGGCGGAACAGTTAAATATATATATCGAAAGCTGTCAAGTTTATTTTCCAGCTAGTGAAATAACTGCAAAAATCTTTGTCAATCGCATGAATTCGATAAAATTTATCAGTAACAGCGAAAAAACAGCACTTTTAGGAGGCTGGAAACCAAGTTTAACTGATATGCTGGAGGAAATTAGAAGTAATCGCCGAGTTTATCTGGAAATCAAAAACATCACAGAAGATAAAGACAGCGCATTTTATCAAGGTATTGAAAATGTAATTAACGGCTTACCAAAACCAGTAAAAGATAATTTAGATATTTTGGTAAATCGCAGTCAAATGAAAATTCAAAATGTCGAAAATGGTTTAAATCAACTAAAACAAGAAATTGAAACTTGGTTTGACCGATCGATGGAAAGGGCTTCAGGAGTTTATAAACGCAATGCCAAAGGAG
>CAWUOF010000429.1:0-4272 GCA_963923765.1 uncultured bacterium
TGATGATAGCTATCGGATTAAAATGTTTCAGTCCCGTTGCCGGGAGTTGGTTATTTGAAAGCCAAAATATTTTAAAACCTATTGACAACGCCCCGTGTTTCAGTCCCGTTGCCGGGAGTTGGTTATTTGAAAGACTGACCTTTGAAACCTAGAGAAATCAGGCATCCTGAAGTCAATTTTCGTGAACCTGATTTTTTACCTCATTTCAGCCTTGCTTATTGCAACTGAATTGCAATAATGTTTAGATTCCAAAATGTGAAAGTATTGATTTGTCAAGGTTCTAGGCTTTTTCGTGAAACCCCCGGAGATTTTGCTCTCGCTTCGGTTCACGAAATTTATAGTAGCCCAAAATAATTGTTTTGTCAAGATTTCTCATATTATATATAACCTTGGTCTTAGGCTGCAAAATAAAGTATCAACAGAAAAAACCCGATTCTTTAAATTAATCGGGTTAATGAAGTGTAATTACACTAAACAAGGCTATAAATTATTCAAACTACAACACGATCGCAGTTTCCTGTCTTGGTTGCTCAGAACCATAGGTAATTGTTCGCTTCAGAGAACCTGCATCTAAAACATAAATTCTAACCGAATCTTCCGCAGGTTTAATTAACTTTTCGATTTTGTGCTGAAGCTGGATAAATTGTATGGCAGTTAAAAAACACTCAAACACACTATATTGAGTCCATTTACCATAACCAGAAAGTAGTTTGTGCAATCTATTTCGGCGCTTATTTGCAGCTTTGTTATCAGGCACATCGTAGATAATTAAGTAAAACAAAGTGTCTTTCATCGTAATACCAAGGGTTTATAATTAACTCCTTCTTGCAAATGACGACTTAATAATCTAGCTTGTAATTCGATCGATCTCCGATAAGTACAACGATAACCAAATACTGGATGATTAAATTCATCATTCATTTTCCGCTCAAATGCTTGTAAAAATCTCTTTCGTCCATCATCAGTAAGTCGATAAGCACCTAAACTTTCTGTAAAATCTGGTGGTTGAATTTCTCGCTTATTCAAAACTGATAACACTAAACTATCTGCTACTAAAGCCCGAAATTCTTCCATCAAATCTAACACCATTGCAGGTTGACCACGACTAACTTCATGGAGATAACCAATATAAGGATCTAAACCAACAACATGAATAGCTGCTGTTACTTGTACTCGTAATAATCCATAACTAAAACTTAACAAAGCATTAACTGGATCCGTAGGAGGGCGGCGATTTCTGCCTGGAAATGACCAAGGTTCTTTTAACATTGCTGACCATTCTGCAAAATAATCTTTGGCGGCAATACCTTCAACTCCTCGGACTTCATCCAAAGTATTTTTTTGATTAACTAATTTTTTGTGATTTTTTAACGGACTATCACTAATTTTCTGACGATACAAAACTGTAAACTGGTTTTGAATTTTACCAGATACAATAGCTTTCACTAACTTTAACCGACCTTCAGTATTTTGATAAAGTTCAAATTGTGCTAACCGTAACGCCCCATTACGAGAATAACCTGGTAAAGCACTTCCTAAATATTTGCCAAAAATGGAAAGATAATGAACAGGAATATTTAATTCTAATGCATAAACTAGAGCATCACCTGTGATTTGTGGATTTCCCATTAATACTATTTGTTCTACTGTTTGGGCGGGAATAGATTGTTTATTCCAAGTGCCATTTTCTTGCTTGATGGCGACTACAAAAGCTTCGTATTGTTTGCTTAAAATTGCTTCTGGTTGAGTTACATAAAGAACTGACATTTTTAGACTCCTTCCTGTAATAATTGTTTGATTTCCAAGGGCATACAGATGTTAATTAAGCTGCAAGCTTGACATTTTTTCTTATGGTCGATCGGTGCAGGCATTTTTTTGTTTATAGCTGTTTTTTGGGCGTAATAAATAGCGGCTGTGGTCATTTCTCGTAATTGGGATGTAAACATTACTTTTTGTCGCCGCCTATTACCATGATAGAAAATTTCGCCGAATGAAATTTCTTTTCCTGTGCGTTCTTCTAAACATAAAGCAGCAGCACAAAGTTGAAAATGATCATTGAGATGTTGCGCCATTTTGCCTTTTTTGTATTCCAAAGGAATTAGTTGATTATCTCGTTGTTCTACTGCATCAATAATGCCGCTAATTTGTAGGTTTTCACTCCATACCCATTGTTGACGATGAATGAGGGTATTTCCTTCTTTTATAGTACCTTCTTGGTTGATATTTTCATGGAGATAGCGACCTAAAATAATATGTTCGTTGTCTTGAGTTTCGCCTAATTCGTATTCTAAATAAAAGCGACGCGGGCAATATTCCCAGGCATTTAAGTAAGATAGGGGTAAATAATTGTCAGTTATCATTGTGTTGATTACTCTACTAATAATTTAGTTTGTCCCATACCCATTGCGGTTTTTCTGCCTACGCCAGCAAAGAAGGCAAAATGTGCTAAAATAGTGGCGATTTTCGCTTGTTGTGGGTCAGGAAATCGATACTTTATCCAACCTTTTGTACCAATTTCTGCTCCTCCTTCCATTTTGAGGGCATGAGTTTGTAAGTTATAGGCAGAAACTAATCCTTGCCAGGGGATGACATCAAATTTTAATTCTTCTGGTGCAAAGATATCCCAGCGTCGTTGTAGGCTAGAAAATACTAATTCAGGTAAGGGAAATGGTTGGATGTATTGACCTTGTTTAAAACTCATGGGAGACAAGAATTCTAGGGTAAAATTGTCGGAATTATTGGGTAATTTGGCTAGTAATTGATAGTCAGCCGATCGCACCCAAGGATGAGTACCTGGTAAAGAATAAATTCCTTTGATAATAAAGGTGAATTTGCCCAGGGTAAAAGTTTCATTTCCTGTGTGTTCGATACCGCTTAAAAGAGCATCGATGAGATGACCGTTTAATAAACTAATGCGAAAATAAAATTCATCTCCCGATCGAATTCCTGATGGACGACGATTACCTATTAAACCTGATAAACTAATGGGTGATTCTTGGCTGTTATGAACGTATTCAGCAATACTTTCATCGCCTATTGATAACCATTGTAAAACTTGGGCGTGAATTGCTCGCCCTAAAGTGGGAGATAAATATCCTTGATCAACGGCTGCTAATTGAATTACGATCGCATATAAGTTAAAGGTTTTATGAGACTGCAACTGCATTACCATAAGCAACTCCTTTAGGTAAACAAATTTGTTTCGGTAATTCGGGAAAATCTTGGTTATTTTCTTCTTTGGATATTTCCCAATATTCACCTGTTAGTTGTGCTTGACTGACTAAACTAACTGGTGGCATAACAATGCGATTGTATAATAATAAACGGGAGGATTTAGGTAAATCTAGGGGATTTAAGGGATGTTGACAAATGTATTCTCCTGATTTTGCTTTAATTCCAGATTGGGGAATTGTTCGAGATTCTATTTTTACTTTAGCTGACCATTTACCTAATCGTATCCATTTAGGAATTTCTAGGGGTTTTTGTGATATAATGTAGGTTTGGTAGTCACTACCAACGGCTAATTCTTTTGCCCGACCAAAGTTAGCAGGATAATTACGTTTAGCGTTACCTTCACCAAAGCGATCGGATTTAGCATAATACTTAACTTGAGCGGCTTTAAAGGTATTAATTTGATAAGAAACATTTAAGGGTTGAGCAGGAAAAACATAAATTTCTGCTGTATTTAAGTGTAGGAGGTTTTGTTCGCGATCGCTATCTAAATAAGCAGGTTTTTGAGCATTTTTCCCTTGTAAACGATAAGGTCGAGGAATATAAACTGTTTCAAATAAAGCATAACTTAATGCCCAATTATGTAAATATTTTTCAGTTTCGTAGAGAATACCCATTTCACGAGTAGCGAAGAAAACATTATCATGTAGAGTAAGAAGACATTGATACATAATCATCGAATTTACCTCAATATTTTCTATGTACGTTGTTACGCTTTAGCGTTTAGCGAAGCGCAACAACGTATCATTTAATTAAGAAGCTGTTTTGCCTTTGCCTTTGCCTTTTTCTTTGGTTAAAGCGCCATAGGTTTTGGCATAACTTTCTGTCTGTTGATACAACTTGGTCAAAGTTTCTTGTAGACGAGTTTCATCTTGATAAATTGCGCCTACTTCTGTGATTAATTCATCTAATTGTGGACGTAAAATTACTTGAGTTTTTCGCACGGGTTCTCCTTTCAGTAAACTATCAGCCACTTCGGTTGCTTTGGTTAAAATATCACTAATGGGGGCAGTAATATCTGGTTTTAAAGCATCGTAAAGT
>CAWUOF010000430.1:0-4260 GCA_963923765.1 uncultured bacterium
AATTTATTGATGTCTGCTGGATGAATGCGATCGGGATGACTTTGCATTACTTCTACACAGGTTTTAATCGCTGTTAAAGGACTTCGTAATTCATGGGAAGCATCAGCAGTAAATTGTTTTAATTGTTGAAAACTATTTTCTATTGGTTGTAAAGACTGTTTCGTTAACCACCATCCACCTATACCAGTTAATGTTAAAGCAATTATCCAGCCTAAACTTAATCCTAAGTATAAACGTTCTAGTTCTTCTTCTATATCTTCTGTTGATTCACTAACTCTAACATAACCTTGGGTTTCTTTATTATCATTTAATTTAGAAACATATACGGGAATAGTTAGGGTGCGAATATCATCCTGTTGGAAAGCCTGAAAATTTGTGGTAGTTAAGGGAAATTCTGCAAAATGTTTACCTGCTCTACCTAATAATTGGCGATCGACATCAAACCATTCTATACTTTGATTACTTTGCCGCATATCTTGCCAAGGTATATCTAAATCGCCATCATTATCGATCGTCTCATGCAATTTACGTTTAATATTATCTCGATCGGCTTTAATAATTGGCAAATTATGGGCAGCGGCATCGGCTAAATTAACTAATTGGCGGTCTACTTTCTGGTAAAGACTGGTGGCAAAAAATTCATAAATAGCTAGGGTAGAAGTTCCTAAAATTGCCACCATTACCCCCAAATAGGATATTAATAAACGCCAGCGCAATGTCTGAAACTGAGGATTATTTATAGGGCGATCGATTAGTTTATTTTTCATTAATTTGATAAATAATTAATATTTCAGGTTTAATATTTAATAATTATCTAATATTGTTTAAGACGATAACCTAAACCATAAACAGTTTCAATAAAATCGCTAGATGCTCCAGCCGCTTTTAATTTTTGTCGTAATCCTCTAATATGAACTTTAACAGTTTCCTCTCCAGGTGGTTCTTGAAAAGACCAAAGATGATCTAAAATAGCACTACGACTAAGTAAACATCCTTGATTGCGTAAAAATAATTCTAGTAAACTATATTCTTTCGGAGTTAAATGTAAAATTTTATCGGCATAAATTACTTCACCGTTATTCGGATTTAAACGCAGATTTTCCCATTCTAATATAGGCGGTAATATACCACTTCCTCGACGCAATAAAGCTCGAATCCGAGCCAATAATTCTTTTAAGTCAAAAGGTTTAATAACATAATCATCAGCCCCGGCATCTAAACCTAAAACTTTATCTGTGCTAGTATCTCTAGCAGTTAACATTAAAATCGGCATAGTATAATGTTTTTGCCGTAAACGCTGACAAAGGGTAATACCGTCGATTTTTGGCAACATGATATCTAATAAAATCAAAGAATAGGGAAAAGCTGCGATAAAGTCCCAAGCATTTTGACCATCTATAGCCACATCAACTATATAATTATGGTCGGTGAGGATTTCTTTTAGAGGTTGGGAAATGCGATCGTCATCTTCAACGATTAAAATTTTCATTTTAAAACATCCATTAAATAGGAAAAACCGTAGATAAATACAATACAGAGATACATTATAAATCTGTTATTTGTTTGTATTTAATCTACGGTAAAAAAATTAAAATTTCAGCATTACAAACTAATAGGCTTTATTGTTCTACTAATTTTACTTTAGTAGCAAGACCTAACATTTGTAATAACTGGATAGTCATCCAAGTTATATCAATTTCCCACCATGCCATGCCATGACGAGCAGAATATTGGAATTTATGATGATTGTTGTGCCAACCTTCACCATAAGTTAACAGAGCTACCCACCAGCAGTTAGTAGAAGTATCGGTAGTTTCGTAAGTGCGATAGCCAAATTTGTGAGTGGCGCTGTTAACAAACCAAGTGCAGTGAAAAACTACCACTAAGCGAACAAAGACAGCCCAAACTACATAAGGCCAACCGCCGAAATACCAAAGAATGGAGCCAAAAGCTATTTGAATGGGTAGAAAATAATTTTGTAAAAATTGATAGAACGGATCGTTACTGATATCTTGTGTAAATCGATCAATTTCGGAACTAGCAGGACAATGAAAGAACATCCAACCCATGTGACTCCACCAAAAACCACGACTAGCGTCATGGGGATCTAGTGCGCCTTGGCCTTGGTCTGAATGTAAGTGATGTAGGCGGTGTAAACCGACCCAGTGAATTACTCCTCCTTCACAAGCCAGCGCCCCGCAAAAAACAAAGAAATATTCTAGCCATTTAGGAGTTTGAAAACTACGGTGAGTAAGTAGGCGATGCCAGCCCAAGGTGATACCTAGACCACCTGTTATCCAATGTAGCAAGAAAGCTAAAGCAATGGCTCCCCAGCTAAAATTGCTGGGAAAGAAAGCAAATACAACACCGAGATGAACCACTAGGAGGCTAAGGCTGTGGGGCCAGTTTACGTCAAATTTTGTTGAGGTGGTAAAAGTCATCTGATACCTGAATAGAAATTATCAAACTAAATCTGCGTAAATAAAATCGCAGAGTTAAGTCGTGAATATTGATGAACAGTACGCTAATACTAAAAGATGCAGAAAAGGCACTTTTTCAGATTTTTTCTGGAATTGATGCCTCAGTCAAGCAAAATCTCCAAAGAGTCCTAGCAGCGTTCCGTCACCATCGGGTAGGAGTACACCATTTTACCAGTGTAAGCGGCTATGGTCACGACGATTTAGGACGCGAAACTCTCGATCGCGTTTTTGCTGAAGTTATGGGGGCAGAAGCGGCGGCAGTACGGGTACAATTTGTATCGGGTACCCATGCGATCGCCTGTGCCTTATTTGGGGTTTTGCGCCCCGGTGATGAAATGTTAGCAGTGGTCGGTTCTCCCTACGATACATTAGAAGAAGTTATCGGTATTCGAGGTTCTGGTCAAGGTTCTTTAATCGAATTTGGCATCAGCTATCGTGAATTAGCTTTAACTCCTAATGGTACCATTGACTGGCATCAACTTGGACAATCAATAACCGCAAAAACTCGCCTGGTTTTGATCCAACGTTCCTGTGGATATTCTTGGCGGCGAAGTTTATCCATATTGGAAATTGCCAAAATTGTCCAAATGGTGAAATCTCAAAATCCTCAAACAATATGTTTTGTTGATAATTGTTACGGTGAATTTATCGAAGATCGCGAACCTCCCGCCGTTGGTGCGGATCTGATCGCTGGTTCTTTGATTAAAAATCCTGGTGGAACTATTGTAACGGGTGGTGGTTATATTGCTGGTAAAGCTGATTTGGTGGAAGCCGCCGCTTGTCGCCTCACTGCTCCGGGAATTGGTAGCTCTGGTGGAGCTACTTTTGATCAAAATCGCTTGTTGTTTCAAGGTTTGTTTCTAGCACCTCAAATGGTGGGGGAAGCTATGAAGGGTAATCATCTTACTGGTTATGTTTTTAATCAATTAGGCTATCCAGTTAATCCTCAACCTTTTGAGCAACGTCGAGATGTTATTCAAGCTATACAACTTGGTTCACCTGAAAAGCTCATTGCTTTTTGCCGATCGATTCAGCAATATTCTCCAGTGGGTTCCTATTTAGACCCTGTTCCCGCTCCCATGCCGGGATATGAGAGTGAACTGGTTATGGCTGGGGGTACTTTTATTGATGGTAGCACATCAGAGTTTTCTGCTGACGGTCCTTTGCGTCCACCTTATAATGTTTTTTGTCAAGGTGGCACTCATTGGACCCATGTCGCGATCGCTCTGGAATCTGCTCTTGTCGCTGTTGGCCCCGCTTAATATTTAGTTTAGATAAATAGTGAATAGTGAATAGTGAATATAGTTTTATTTGACAGGGCAATTTAATTTATCTTTGGTTCTTAAATTTTGACCTTTAACTTTTAATTGCTAACTTTTCACTATTAACTGTTCACTTTTTCTGGTCTGATTTTGTTTAATTTATCATGCTATTTCAGATTTTTCGGCAAATTGAAAGAAATTTTCCACCAAGTTTATATTACAAGAAAAAATTGTATATCCATTTACTTTCACCATAGAAATTATATTATCTTTGCATTCTATGACCCGATAGTATTTCCCATTTTTGGAAATTAAACAAACACCTGTTTGTATTTTCATACGCAAATCCTGCAATAACTTAATTTTTTATGTTTATTCAGTATGCCTGAAAAAGTCTACCAGTGATTAACTAATTTTTTAGGGAAACCATCAATTTATGTTATGTTTTGTTAAGTAATTGCACACATAATCAGAACTTAGAGCATTGTTAAAAAAATCTGAATTTTTTCATATATCTC
>CAWUOF010000431.1:0-4254 GCA_963923765.1 uncultured bacterium
ATCCCTAAACTATATTATTTATTATGGATTTGCTTTTTTGTGGTTGCATTTTTTTATGTACAATATTTTTCTTAGCCATGAGATGCTTGCTGTTTAGTGTTATTTATCCCCAGGATTTTTATAGCCTTTTTCCATTGCAAAGCGCTTACCAAATCTGCTGGCTCGTTTGCAAAAATAAAGCTTCCATACCAGAATTCGCACATTTTACCCGGTATCCTTTATTTTCCAGATACAATGCCAAAAGTTTTTGACATTCTAGCTCATCATCAACAATTAATATGTTCTCCATATTCTATGACTATAATTACTTGTCTGTGCCTATTATACTCTCGATCGACTCTGCTAAACCGAGCAAACAGATATTTTTATTAGCTCATCATTTGCTTTCTAATGAATTTTACAAAAATATAAAAAACCAGCTAACATTTCCTCAAATTTTACCTAGCTCAACACTGGTAAATTTATGATTTTTATTTCCCAAACTAACCAAGTTAATTTTAATAACAAAATATATAGTTTTTTTACACCTATAATATGACACCTTGAGGCGATTTTTACCAAGTTTTACCCATCAGTAATAAGTTTTCAAATTCTGATGTGAGCAAGGGACGACTAAATAAAAACCCCTGCATTATATCGCATTTTTGCCCAGCCAAAAAAGATAACTCCGCTTCTGTTTCTACTCCTTCAGCCACTACCTTTAAATTCAGATTATGTGCCATTTGTACAACTGCTGTAGTAATAGCTATATTTTCTGTATCACTATTAATATTTCGGACAAAACACTTATCAATTTTTAAAGGATCAAAAGGAAATTGTTTCAGATAATTTAGCGAAGCATATCCTGTGCCAAAATCATCTATAGCGATGGATATTCCTAAATCTTTTAATTCCTTTAAAATCCGGCTACTATGACTAGCATTTTCCCCCACAATACTTTCTGGAATTTCTATCTCTAAATTACTAGCTTTTCTTCCCGAAGTTTCCAACATATTTATAATTCTTTCAACTAAACGAATATCTGTCAGTTGACGGGCTGATAAATTTGCCGATATCCGAAAAGGCGAACATCTATTATTATTCCATTTAGCCGCATTAGCACAGGCAGTTTGTCACACCCATTCGCCAATAGGAATAATTAACCCGGTTTCTTCTGCCAAAGGAATAAACTCTACAGGAGAAATCATCCCTTGCTCCGGTTTTTTCCATCTCACCAACGCTTCAGCACCAATAATTTTACCCGTAAAAATATCTACCTGGGGCTGATAATACACCACAAATTCTTGTTTCAATAAAGCTCGACGTAAACGCGCCTCTTGCTCTAATTTTTCCGCACTAATATTATTTATTTCTGCATTATGAATCCACTCATTTAGCCTTGCTTATGCCTGCTCTAAAGCCCGATCTAAAGTCTCGATCGCTGCTGATTTTTTCGCCAGTCTAGTTTTCATTACTTTAAATAATTCATTCTTATTACACGACTTAGTTAAATCATCATCCGCCCCCAATTCCATCCCCATCCGAAAATTATTTTTTCCATCACAAGACGTCAGAAAAATAAACGGAATTGTTGCCATTAACGGATTTTATCGTAAATTTTTTAATACTTCATAGCCATCCATTTCTGGCATTTGTACATCACATAAAATAATACTAGGCACTTCTGCAAGTGCCATTTGTACCCCTTCCTTGCCATTTTCAGCACCTATAGCATTAAAGCCATGAGATATCAATAATTGCAAAAGTATTTCTCGCAGGGGCTTTTCGTCTTCTATTACCAAAATTTTAGTCATAATCTTCAGTCCAGAGTATTTTTCTGTAAAATCACGGATAATTTAGCCCGACATCAGTTTAGTAAATTTACGGATATGACAATATAGCTAAATAGCCTATATGATTTTGGCCATTTAGCTGATGTTCCCTGATAATTTTGCGATCGCCAACAATATAAAAACTTAGTAGATTTACTTTACCCCACTTTTCTGCATATTACCAAATTAATTTTTAACTACACCAGCCCCACACCCAGGTAAAGCAAATAACCTAAAACTCTACACTCAAAGGCGCACGGGGAAAAGGAATAACATCACGAATATTACCCATTCCTGTCATAAACTGTACCACACGCTCAAAACCTAAACCAAACCCAGCATGGGGTACAGTCCCATAACGACGTAAATCAAGATACCACCAATAATCATCTAGTTTTAACCCTTGATTTATAATACGTTTCTCTAGGATATCTAACCGCTCTTCCCGTTGAGAACCACCGATAATTTCCCCAATTTTTGGCGCTAGAATATCCATCGCTGCTACAGTTTTTTCATCATCATTTAACCGCATATAAAAAGCTTTAATTTCGACTGGATAATCAGTCAGAATTACGGGCTTTTTAAATATTTCCTCAGCTAAATAACGTTCATGTTCAGATTGCAAATCTAAACCCCATTTCACCGGATAATCAAATTTTTTATCCGACTTCTCTAAAATTGTAATAGCTTCAGTATAACTTAAACGCTGGAATTCATTATTAATAATATTCTCAGCAGTAGCTAAAACTGAATTATCAATTCTTTGGTTAAAAAAATCCATATCTTCTGGGCAAGTTTCCATCACCGTTTTAAAGATATGTTTTAAAAAAGCTTCCGCTAAATCCATATCTCCTTTTAAGTCACAAAATGCCATTTCTGGTTCTACCATCCAAAATTCGGCTAAGTGACGCGAAGTATTAGAATTTTCTGCCCGAAAAGTCGGCCCAAAAGTATAAACATTACCAAAAGCCATTGCCATTATTTCCGCTTCTAACTGACCGCTTACAGTCAGAAATGCCGGTTTACCAAAAAAGTCTTTACTATAATCTATTTCTTGTTTGTCATTGCGGGGAATATCTTTGAGATTTAAACTGGTAACTGCGAACATTTCCCCAGCGCCTTCGCAGTCACTAGCAGTAATAATGGGGGTGTGAACCCAAAGAAAACCCCGTTGTTGGAAAAATTGATGAATGGCATTAGCACAGGCATTACGCACGCGAAAAACTGCTCCTAATGTGTTGGTACGCGATCGCAAATGACCTATTTCTCTTAAAAATTCAAAGGAATGACGTTTTTTCTGTAAAGGATAAGTTTCTGGATCTGCTTCTCCATATACTATTACTGTGGTTACTTTTAATTCTATGCGTTGTCCCTTGGCCGGAGACGCTACTAAGACACCGCTAACTTCTAAAGATGCACCCGTATTTAATTGTTTTAAAATCTCTTCATATTCTGGTAAATCAGCATTTAATACCGCTTGCAGATTTGCCATTGATGAACCATCATTAATTTCTATAAAGGTAAATCCTTTTAATTCTCTTTTCGTGCGTACCCATCCTTGCACAGTGATTTGATGTTCAGGTTGTCCATTTCGTAAAATTTCTGCAATGCGTTGTTTTACCATAATTTTTAATCCTTTATTTCAGATTGAATTATTTATAGGGCTTTGGGCAGGGGGCAGGGGGCAGGGAAAATTGGGGGGCATACTTGACAAAATTACTAACTTGTGCAACCTTTTAAAAGCCAGCCAATGATTATACCAAGTCCGCCAAAACGAATAGCCTGCCAAAATGGTTCTTGTAAATTTCCCCAACTAAATAACTGACTTTCCAAATTAACTTCTATAATTTCTAATTGTTCTTGGATTTGTTTTAATTCTTCCTTAAGTTGGGGGAGAGGGTTTGGTTTTAATTCGGCCCGGATATCTTCGCGGCGGTGTTGGAGTTCAGCTTGACGCTGACGATCGCGCTGTACTTGTTGGTATCTTTCCTTAATTTGGGCAAGATTTGTCTCTACTTTTGCCAATGCTTCCTCAAATTCCGCCTCATTTGTCTCCTTAGCTGATGGTGGTGATGGTTCTTCTGGCCCAGTCATCGAAATTAGCCCCGAAAATAGATAAAGTTAGTATATCCAAATCAACACGACTAAAATTATGCCAAATATTTCTGCAAATTCTACCCATAGCCAAAATAAATTAACCAGCCCAGATACTATAAAACTACAAGATTTAAGTACCTTAGAAATGGCCATAGCCCTAGCCCAACGACTAGCTATTACCGAAAAAGATTGGCACAAATTAAAATCTAACCGCCCAGCCCGTGCAGCAGAGCAGGCGGCATCTGCTTTAGTATTTTTATTAAAAGATATGCCAGAAGAAGCTTTAATTAGATTTCAACAAGCCTCTGGGTCTGTCTCTTATACACATCTCCGAGCCCACGAGACC
>CAWUOF010000432.1:0-4251 GCA_963923765.1 uncultured bacterium
ATATAATTTGTCGATGTGGCAGGGGCGGGTTTATTGATATTGTCTGTTAATTATATAATTTATCGTAAAAACCGCCCCTACA
This sequence comes from uncultured bacterium, assembly GCA_963923765.1. Lineage (GTDB taxonomy): Bacteria > Cyanobacteriota > Cyanobacteriia > Cyanobacteriales > CAWUOF01 > CAWUOF01. The sequence goes on from CAWUOF010000432.1 coordinate 83, forward strand.
GGAATTATTTAATTGAATATCATAACCCCAAATTTATAGAATTATTGTAGATTAAAACCCAAATAACCACGCGGTGTAATCATCCAATCTTCATAAATACAAGTACTTTGATTTCCTATTAATATTACTGTCATCATATCAACCGGTAATTCTAGCAATTTTTCCAGGGTTGTTAGCATAATTTCTTCTGACTCTCGATAGGCAGATCTCACCACAGCTACAGGAGTTAGGCGATCGCGATATTGCAAAAAAATAGCTTGTGCTGAGGCTAATTGCTCTGTGCGAGTTTTTGATTTAGGATTATAAATTGCTGTGACAAAATCAGCCTGGGCTGCTGCTGTTAATCTTTTAGTAATTACTTCCCAAGGAGTTAGTAAATCACTTAAACTAATTGCACAAAAATCATGCATTAAAGGGGCACCAACTCTGGAAGCGGCAGCTTGTAAAGCGCTAATACCTGGAAATACTTGTACACCTGGTTTTTTTCCATCCCAATTGATAGCCCGAAGTTCTTCTAAAACTAATCCTGCCATGCCATAAATACCACAATCTCCCGAAGAAACTACCGCGACATTTAACCCCCTTGTAGCTAATTCTATTGCTCTTTGTGCCCTTTCTCTTTCTTTGGTAATTGGCAAAGGTTCGATAATTTGTCCAGGTCGAAACAAAGGGGAAATTAAATCAATATATAAAGAATAACCGATAATTACATCAGCACTTGTGATGGCTTTTTTGGCTGCTGGTGTGATTTGTTCTAATTTGCCTGGACCAGTACCAATAAGTAATAGTTGGCCAGGGCGATCGCTATATTCTATTTCTGCCATTGCCATAGCAACTGTTACTGCACCTGTTTCTTCTGGTAAACGTATAATTTTTTTACTTACCAAAAGATGATCTACCTTAGCGGCTGTTAATGCTGCTGCTTCTGCTACACTAGGTGTGCCAACTTCTGCGGCAACAATATCAGAAGGATTAGGAATAGGAATATTTCGTAATACTTCCGCCGGAAAAGTTAGTAAAGGCCAATTATTTTTTTTACATAATTTTACTAAACCAATTTCATCGGATTTTATATCTATAGTAGCAATACCAGCAATGGATTTTTCTGCTAAATGATTACTTTTACAAACTTGTTGAATTGCTGTTTCTATTAATTCCTGGGAAGTACCCCTTTCACAACCTATTCCCACCCATAAAACGCGGGGATGCCATTGTACTTTAGGTAATTCTGAATTAGGGGCAAATTTTCTACAGGTAGCACTAATCCAAATTCTGGCTTTTGGTGATAAGTTATCAGTATTTTCTCCAAAACCAAAATAAAAAGAATGATTTTTAGGTAGATTATTTTGCCATAATTTACAACCGCATTCTTGAATAATTTGTACTAATTCTCCTTTGGCTACAGCCGCACTAACTTTTGTCCAGTCTCCCTCGCCTTTTTTCCAGCCAAAAGGTATTCCTAATAGATCAATTGCTGGCAAATTTAATGCGCTAGATGCACCTGTTAAAATGGGAGTAGCATCTAATTCTAGGGCGATTAATTGAGTTAATAAATCAGCCCCGCCTTGATGACCGCCACATAAACTAATGACAAATTTTCCGGTTTCATCTATTACTACTATGGCTGGATCTATAGATTTATCTTGTAATAAAGGCGCAATTAAACGAATTACTGCCCCAGTTGCTAAACAAAAAATAAAAGCTCGATATTGTGACCAAATATTAGTTAAATGTTCTTTTAAAGAACCTTGATAATGTTTGGCGGCGGGAATATTTGTTAAAGATTCTGGTATCCAGAGAGTGATATCAGATGTTGGAGATAAAGTTTGTAACAGTTGACTACTATGAGGAGTAGTGGCGATCGCTGCGATCGGTGCAAATTCATTAAGTACTGATAACATTAAATAAACTATCCCACAATTACACCAAATTTTCTTAGCATTGTTGGCAAAACATCGTCTAAGTTTTTAATATGTTCATCGGATAATTCTATCAAATTAAGATGATATTTTTGATATAGTCCCTGTTTATTTTTTTTCCGTTCGCTATATTCTGCATCTTTTTCATATCCCCAATATTCAATATATACTTTTCCTGCTGGAATATAAAAATCACAATACATTTCTTCTTCTATGGGTAGTCGTCTTTCATAGGCATGAACAATGCCAGCCATATATAACCAATTATCAATTAACATTTCTGCTTTCGATCGCACAAAATGTCCATCAGTAGTGCGATGTTGGGCGGCGGCACGAAATTTTTCTCTAAAACCTTTTTTATCCTGTTCTGTTGTAATATCTGAATCAGTAATATTAGTTTTTGTACTTTCGATTTCTATTGTCACGAGGAAAGCTTCATTTGTTAAAATAGATTCTGGCCAAAGCACATAGGGAGTATTATCTTGTTGGTGTACTTTTTGAATTGCACCAAAGCTAATTCCTAATCTTGTTGCTACCCAGCCATTGTGTTCTTTATTAACTAATCCTAATTCCGCTAAAATAGGATTTATTTTATGTTTAGGTATTCCGAGTTTTTCGCTAATATTTGTAGTAGATAACAAGTTGGGGTTTAGGGGTGATTGAGGTTTAACTTGAGGTTTAACTTGAGGTTTAGAAACTGACATTGATGCTGCTTTATTGGCTTTCCAATGTTCATAACAAAGTTTATAGCCTGGTTTTGATACTGGTGTATTACAGCCTGGTACTGTACAAATTTCTGTATTATCTAGGGCTATTGATATAGCATCGGTGATAAACTTAGTAAAAATATCTGGGTTTCTATTCATATTTAAATACCTGTAGTAATTTTTAGGTATTTTAGCACGTTATGGTTAATTTATTATCAAAAACTAATTTTTGTTTAGCCACATCAGTATTTTTACTAAAAAATATCTATATTAGATATTTATTCGTGGTATTACTTATATGTTTCAGGTTTTATAAATTTCAGCCAACGAACAAAGATTAGATTTTGCTAAAAATTTTAATAAATAAGACAAAAAATTAAAAAATTCACCATTAAGACGGGAAGATACCAAAATTATATTATCTGCTATTATGGATTATCTTATTATCTTAATGGTGATAAATTAAATTTTAGCGTAGGCGAGGAGCCGCAGCAGTACCATAATTGATACGACAACCAATATTAAATAGACTGGCACCACATTCTAGGGGTACTACTTCACCTTCTAGCATGGCACTACAGCTAACATAACCATCATTATTAGTATCTTTAATCATGCATTCGATCGGTGTAGCCTTAGCACGACTTGACCAGCTATTCATACCAATTCCGGCGACAATATGCGCCCAGAAAAAATTCAGGAGAAATAAGCCGATCACAACAGCAACAATAGCCCCAAGAATTAAGCCAGTTTTAACTTTCCAATTTTGTAAAACACCTGTTAAATTAGCTGGGAGGTTATCAGATGCAATTTCCTGGGTTTTTTCTAGTTGATTTTCTGACATAATGAAAAAATGGTTTATGTAATGACAATGACAAAGGGCGATCGCTGCCTTAATTTAGCCAGCATTAATTTATGGTAGCATAAATAAACACTGTATTGTGTTATCTTCGCTAAAACGTCTTAAATGATAGTTAAGAAAATATTTAGGTAATCTCTTAAAAAGATTAATACAAAAATCACAAAATATTGTTAGAATTTAGTACTTACCTGAGCGATCGATGGGGGAATTAATTTTTTTGACAAAAATATACAAATTAATTATTTTTAAAATAAATAAAATACCAGCACAACAGGGAATTAAAGAAAACCCCCTAGCTTGATTGCTGGAATGAAAGGAAACTATGATGGAAAATAAATTATGTATCAGTAAATATACGGAAATAAGAGCGATCGCCTCAGAATTTTTTAAAAAAAACTAGAAAAATTACGGTTGTTTAATTATCATTAAAACAGAATTGTAGAAAAGAATTAGGTCAAGCTTTGTTGAAATAAATACCTAGTAACTGTATTGAAAATATACAAAATCTCAAATTTTAATTATTACCAAGGAAAATTATCACCATGACTCAAGTCAACCAAAAATCAACCCAAGAGATTAAATTAAATAGCTGTAATGAAGAAGCTATTCATCTACCCGGATTTATTCAACCGCATGGATTAATTTCTGTCTCTTATACACATCTCCGAGCCCACGAGACCT
>CAWUOF010000433.1:0-4250 GCA_963923765.1 uncultured bacterium
GGTAAAGGATAACTAAATAAATAACCTTGAATACCATCACAATTATGTTCTTGTAAAAATCTTTGTTCGGCAACAGTTTCTACACCTTCCCCTATGACTTGTAATTTAAGATTATGAGCCATTTTAATTACGGCAGTAACAATAGCCCGATTTTGGGGAATATTACTAATATTTCTGACAAAACATGGATCAATTTTTAAAGTATCAAAGGGAAATTTTTTCAAATAATTAAGGGAAGTATAGCCAGTACCAAAATCATCTATAGCTATACGAATGCCTAGATGTTTTAATTCGGTTAAACTGGCAATTGCTACCCCAGCATTTTCGACTAAACTACTTTCAGTTAGTTCTAATTGTAAATTTTCTGGTTGTATATTAGTGGTAGCTAATATATCGGTAATTTTTTCTTTCAAATTACCTTGATAAAATTGCCGAGAGGATAAATTTATCGATAATTGAAAAGATGGAAATCCATTAGATATCCACTGTTGGGCTTGAGTAATAGCAGTTTTTAATATCCAATCTCCGATCGCTACTATTAAGCCTGTTTCTTCTGCTAGGGGAATAAATTTAGCTGGTGGTATAAATTCATCACCATCTAGCCAACGTATTAAAGCCTCTGCACCGATAATTTTACCTGATGTAAGACTCACAACAGGCTGATAATAAACCTGAAATTGATTTGTTTCTAAAGCAATTTCTAATTTTTCTTTTAATAATAAATTGATATTATCATTTTTGGGTATATCTAGGGCATAAAATTGATAATAATTACCGCCTAAATTTTGAATGTTATTCATTGCTATTTCTGCTTTTTTCATCAAAACATCTAATTCCTTACCATCCTCGGAATAAAAAGTAATACCAATACTGGCAGTAACAAAAATTTTACCGATATTTTCTAGGTTGTATGGTTCCCGAAAAGCTGCAAGTATAGTTTCCGCAATACTCGCTACTGTATTTTTTTGAGAAATATTAGCCATAATTAAAGCAAATTGATCTTCGTTTAATCTGGCGAGGATATCTTCTCTACTAATATACCAGGTTATCCGTTCAGCAATTTGTTTAATTAAAATATCTCTATTTTGCTGGTCTAAACTGTTTTGAATCCGTAAAAATTGATCTAAATTAATTAATAAAATAGGTATGGTTATTTCTGCGGAATATATATCTGCTTCTTGATGAGATAAATCTATTTGTTTTTGCTTAATTATTTGGGCAAATAATTCTCGTAATAATAACCGACTTGGTAAATTGGTAATACTATCATAATGTAAAAGGTGATTTAATCTTTCTTCTGTTTGTTTCAACGCTTCGGTATAGGGTTGAATAAACATTTTTTTTCTTTGTAAGCGGGAGATGATAGATTTTAAAATTTCTTCTCGACTAAATGGTTTAGTTATGTAATCATCTGCCCCTAATTCCATTCCCAGGCGGATATCGCTTCTATCAGCTTTTGATGTCATAAATATAAAAGGAATTGCTGCGGTAAGAGGATTTTCCCTCAAGGCAGTTATCACCCCATACCCATCTAATTCTGGCATGATGACATCGCATAAAATTAAATCTGGTATTTCTAAATTAGCTAATTGTAATCCTTTATAACCATTTTCTGCACTAATAGTCTGGTATTCTTCTTCTTTGAGTAAATCCAGAATACTTTCTCTATACAAGTAGTCATCATCTATTACTAATATCTTAGTCATGGTCTTAAATACTTGAAAGGTAATCAGGATAGTTATTTAAGCCGCGATTTTTAGCATCTAAAAATTTTAGCTGTTGATATAGCATTGCAATTTTCGGTAATTCTACACCAGCCGATCGAGCCATGCGAAGTGGATTACCAAAAATTGCCTCTATTTCTAAGGGACGTTTTTGATCATAATCTATTTTCATACTAGGATGATAAGGTTTCATGTTTATCGTAAATTCTAGGCGATTCTTAATATAACTATCAGGAATTAATCGATCGCAACTTTTCGCCCCTGCTACTACTTCCCGCATTAACTCTTCTGCCAAAGCCAGAGTATAAGTATCTCTAGTCATTTCATCTGTGGTAGCCTTTAAAACTACAGACAACCCATTAAAAGGGATATTCCAAATTAGTTTTTTCCATCTTGCTAGTAATAAATCTTCTACTAATTCTACTTTAATTCCCGATCGCTCAAAATCCCTTGCCACCTCATATATTTTTTTATTAATCTGACATTGTTGATAACCGTTTTCATATTGTCCTAATTCAATATTCCCATAATCTAAATGGCGAATATGTCCTGGCCCGATTTTATAGGAACAAATAAAACATACTCCGCCAATAATTCTTTTATGGTCAATAATACTAGCTATTTCTGTTTCTACTCCCAAGCCATTTTGAAATAATATTACTATCCCATTATCTTTAACTACACTGGGCAAAAATTTTGGTAATAAATAATTTTCCGTAGTTTTTAATGCCACAATAACTACATCACATTGAGGCATTTTTTCTACATCATTATAAGCTTTAACTATAGGTAAAGTAAAATCACCTTGATAAGAATCAATAATTAAACCATGCTGGCTGACATGAGTATAATCTTGATGTAACAAAAAATGAACATCACAACCAGCTTTTTGCAGTCGGCCACCATAAAAACCGCCTATTCCTCCCGTGCCCAAAATAGCATATTGCAAATTAGACATGAATGTTTACCTAGATGTTTACCTAGATGTTTATACAGATGTTTATCCAGATGTTTATCTAATATTCCCCAAAAACATATTATTAGCAACAGTAGGATTAGGGAAAATTTGAGCAAATACTTGTTTATGGGGTAATTGACTTTCATAAGCCGGTATCATCGGCCCCCGGAAGTCTAATAATTGTACCAGCACTAAATAAATAAGTGCCAAAAATATAGAAATAACACCAGTAATAATAGCTACTATTTTTGAACGATCCATATTTGGGTTAGGTTAGGGAGATAATTTTAATAAAAGTTTAAAATAAATTGCTTTTTTCTGCAAAAATTTTTGGATATTTTCAAAAATCTCTAAAAATCGGCAAAATAGGTAATAAATATATATGAGATGGTACAGTCGTTATCACAATCTACTGATTTATGGATGCTGTTGCTAATTTGCCCATCGAACCAATTGCCGGCGATCGCCTGCCAGTAGTGCAGACTTATGAACTTAGTAAAACCTATCTTACTGGCTTTTGGTTAAATCAAAAAATCAATTCCCTGAAAAATTGTACTCTCACAGTATATCAGGGAGAAACCTTTGGCTTGTTAGGACAAAATGGCGCTGGAAAAACTACATTATTAAAAACCCTTTTAGGTATTGTGCGCCCCACTTCTGGCCGGGGGATGGTGTTGGGTCGTCCCATCGGCGATCGGGTAATTCGACAAAAACTCGGGTATTTACCAGAAAATGCTTATTTCTATGATTATTTAACCGGATGGGAATTTTTAGAATATAACGCTGGTTTATTTCAAATTCCTCGATCGGTTGCTCGCGATCGCATCATCCAACTATTAGCTTGGGTAGGTTTAGCCGAGTCAGCAGCCCGCAAAAAACAACTGCGTCAATATTCTAAGGGAATGTTGCAACGAATTGGTATGGCACAAGCGTTAATTAATGACCCTGATATAGTATTTCTGGATGAACCAATGTCGGGTTTAGACCCATTAGGACGCTATCAAATGCGGGAAATTATTTTATCCTTAAAAGCTCAAGGTAAAACGATATTTTTTAATAGTCATGTTCTCTCAGATGTGGAAAAAATCTGCGATCGTATTGCTATTCTTGCCCAAGGAGAACTTATTACAATTGGTTCCCTAAATGAACTCCTTGGCACCGTAGATAGTTACTACATTAAAGGGGAAGGTGGTAATTTAGAGGTACTTAAACAATGGCTGCCTGATTTACAATTTGAAAATAATTATTGGCGCGGTCATTTTACCGGAGATCCTTACGATTTAATTGCTAGTTTACGTCTAATGGGAGTCACAATTATCACCATGAATTTAGCGCGACCCTCCTTAGAAGAGTTTTTTGTTCATAAACTTGAACAAATAGGAATTCGGGCTAGTAGTTAAGTATTATTTGGTCATGGAGAATGTAGAATTTAGAATGTAGAATTTAGAATGTAGAATTTAGAATGTAGAATTGGGGTTATGGCATTGGGCATGGGTAAAGGGAGTTGAGAGTCGTTAGTCGTTAGTTGTTAGTCAATATTCTAAATTCCCCATTCTAAATTCTACATT
>CAWUOF010000434.1:0-4248 GCA_963923765.1 uncultured bacterium
TTTTATCCAAATTCACAGGTCGTAACACTAGATTGGAAAGACGGAGCCGCAGATAGGAATCTTTACTCAGCAGCAGGTCGAATTTCAGCAGTTGCACGATGGGGAGTAGATCGTCTCCGCGAACTTGGTATTAATAAGGATAGAACTATCCTTATCGGCCATAGTCTTGGTGCCTATGTTGCAGGCAAAATGGGTGAATTTTTTGGTGGGGTAAAAGAAATAGTCGCTTTAGATCCAGCATGGGGGGGGACAAATTTAGATGTAGATGGTGATACATTTGGGTTGCAATTTGTTCGTAATTTTCGTGATGTTGCAAGTAATTCTACTGCATTAGTTGCATCAGATTCAGGTATAGTAGGAAGATGGGCAGGAGACAATGATTTTGCAGGTACAGCAAATAATTCTTTCATAGTTAATTTCTCTAACTATAATGGGTCTTTGTTGAATAAAACTACAGACTATCATGGTGCTGTAGTAAATACTTTTGCAGACCAAGTTGCTCGTAACTTAAAAGTTCCTTCGCTTAATCGTAATGGTTGGTATAATAACAACGGAGAAAAACGCAGTTCATCGCAATCTAATTCCAGTTCTCCACATGAAGGAAATATTAATGTTAACCTTTCAGATCTTAATAATCCGAAGATTTCTAATTTAAACTATGTATATGATAGCCAGGGAAATCAGGCAACTACATGGACGTAAATTATCTCTATTAGCGTTCACCAGTTAACAATGATACTCGATAATACTGTATGATTATGCTTGTCACTACACTTAAAATAAATCAAAGTTTTAGGTGTAGCGTTCATCGCATTCAATAACAGCTAGAAATCGAGTATTATATTTGGTAAATCTGTAGCGATCACTCTTTGGGGAATAAGAGCGATCGCCCTTAATTTCTTGAGAAGCGATCGCATATTTTTCTAAAATGCGATCGCCTAATTTAATCAAATGGATTAAATACACTCAAACCATCAATACGCTTAAAATCATCAACATTACGAGTTACCAAAATATATCCCTGAACTAAAGCACAAGCAGCTATCAAAGCATCTGCTAATTTAACGCGATCGCGGCGAATTTGAGTAGCACAATCTAAGATAGATTCTGTCAAAGATACACAGTTAAGTTTCCTCAAAAACTCTCGGATTAAATTAGCTTCTTGTTCAGTTAAACCGGAATAGCAAAGCAATTCTATCCAACTAATAGGACAATAAAATCCCTGAGCCGCGTTATTTTTAATCTCATCAAATATAGGTTTGACTACTAGATCGCCATTGAAGTAATAAATCAGGATATTTGTATCCAGTAGATATCTCTTACTCATCCCATTCTTGTCTTAATTTACGCTGAAAATCAACTGGATCGACGCGATGAGGCAAAAATCCAAACCATTTATCTAAATCTAGTTTTGGCACTTCTTGACTATTATCTTGTGGTTTGATTGTAGCTTGTTGGTGCATTAGCTTTGCTAAATCTTCTAACAAGCGTTTTTGCTCATTAGGCGTTAAATTTTGAGTTAAGTTTTGAGCTTGACTAAGTACGTCATTATAAGTAGACATAGAATCTTAGGGGGACATTTTTAACTATTATTCCTATTTTAGCAGTAATTTTGCTTTTGAAAGAAAGCGATCGCCTAATTTGCGCGATCGCATCCTGGTTAATTAGATGGATTATCCCCTTGATTTCGTTGATTTAGAAGCAAATCAAGCAGGCGTATTGTTTCCGTCCTCAAACCGATAATTTGTTCTTGTTGTTGATCCAGTCTCATAAATAACTGTTCTCTTTCTTCCCTGGCTTCTGCTGCCACATTAGCTAAAGCTTGGATAACACGGGCGTTACTTTCTACCATGTTAGCTAACTTATCTAATCTATCATCATCCCATCGTTCCGTAGACATAGATTTTTTCCTTTTTCGTTGTTGATTTAGATTTATTTTTCCTAATTATATCTTAGTTTATATTTGGGAAATATTAATTAATTTTAATTATACACAAATTAGGATTGTTATATTATAGTGCGATCGCCCTTATTTATTGTTAGGCGATCGTATCCTGGTTAATTAGATGGATTATCCCCTTGATTTCGTTGATTCAGAAGCAAATCAAGCCGGCGTATTGTTTCCGTCCTCAAACCGATAATTTGTTCTTGTTGTTGATCCAGTCTCATAAATAACTGTTCTCTTTCTTCCCTGGCTTCTACTGCTACATTAGCTAAAGCTTGGATAACACGAGCGTTACTTTCTGCTATCTTAGCCACATTTTCCAGGCGATCGGCTAACTTATCTAATCTATCATCATTCCAGCGTTCCGTAGTCATAGATTTTTCTCCTTTTCGTTGATGATTTAGATTTATTTTACCTAATTATAGCTGAAGTTGTATCTGTTAAATACTAGCTAATTTTAATTCTAAAAGATTTGATTCAATAGCGATCACTTTAGGTATTTATGGGTAAATCGAATTGTTGCTAATAGCGATCATTCTCAATCTTATGGCAAAAAATCGCAAAAACTGTTATAATAAAATCAAAGAGTGATTGAGGTAACTTGATGAAAACCATTAACATTTCCTTACCGGAATCAATGCAAGCTTATGTTGAAGAAATTGTAGAAAAAGAAGGTTATAGTAACCTAAGCGAATATTTTCGGGAGTTAGTGCGTCAAGACCAAAAGCGCAAAGCAACCGAAAAAATAGAAAGTCTGTTATTGGAAGGTTTGGACTCCGGCACTCCAAGCGATATGACAAAGGAAGATTGGCGAGACATTCGATCAACGGTACGCCAGAGATTAGCCCAATAGCCAAACCCAAATGAGAAATGATGAGTAAAGTTAATAAACGCCCCCAGGTCATTCGCGATTTAATTGAATTGGCTACCTACATTGGTGAAGATAACTTGGATGCTTCTGATCGCTTTCTAGCTGCGGCTGAAAGCACATTTCAACAACTGGGTAAAATGCCAGGTATGGGAAAATTATGCAAATTTTCTCATCCTAGTTTAGCAAATGTTCGCCAACAGTCAATTAAAGGTTTTAAAAATTATTTAGTTTTTTATCAAACAACTGATAATGGAGTAGAAATTATCCGAGTAATTCATGGTGCAAGGGATATTCAAGCTATATTTGAAGAAGCGGAATGAAAGTATTAGCAGGGTGCAATTTTAATAGTTTCTATTTGTTTTATCTATAGCGATCGGCTAGATTTTATAATTAAACGCGATCGCTTTAGGTATTTATGGGTAAATCGAATTGTTGCTAATAGCGATCGCTTGTTTAAATTATATAATGTTATCTAGCTTAGTACCACATTTTTTACAATATTCAGCATCATTATCGTGAAAAGTTAAACCACAATTACGGCAGGGAATTTCTATTTCGTTAGTAGTTTTGACTAATCTTTTAATTAAATCCCCTATTTGTGTGGGAATTAATGCAATACCAGTAAAAATCATTAATACTGTCAAAAATCTACCTGTTTCCGAAGCGGGAGTAACATCACCAAAGCCTACAGTAGTCATAGTGACAACAGAAAAATATACAGCATCTAAAAAAGTGTTAAAATCTTGAGGATTTTTACGATGTTCTACTTGATAAATTAACCCAGAGTAAATAAAAATAATTGCAAATAATGTAAACAATATTCTACTAAAAATAAATTTATCTTCTGTACTAAAACGACTGGTAAAAGTTTTTTGGTTTAAAAATCTTAGGAGGCGAAGAATTCTAAACCATCGTAATATTCTAATAAAACTAATATCTAATGTACCTTTGAGAAAAAATGGTAATATAGCGATTAAATCGATAATAGAATAAATATTAATCAAGTATTTGTATTTATTTTCTGCACACCATAAACGTAATAGATATTCAATGACAAAAATAATAACAATTATGCTATTTATATTTTCTAATTGTAGGCGTAGAGATTCTGATATGGGATAGGTTTCTATAACAAAAATACCTGCGGATAGCAGCACTAAAATTGTAATAAATATGTTAATAGCTTTACCGATCGGGGTTTCTATGTCTTCTAAATAAAAGGCGATTTCTTTTTTCAGTAACATGATTTTAATTAGCAATGAATCAACAGTAATATTAACTAGCAATATTAACTAAAAATCAGATAAAAAATCACCCCCGATATTTTTAATTATAGGGGTGATTTTTATAAGGTAAATTGAGTAACAATGGTTAACAAGCGTAAAAAACTACTAATTTGGGAAAATATATTTTTTAGCGAGTTAAAATTAAC
>CAWUOF010000435.1:0-4240 GCA_963923765.1 uncultured bacterium
TTTGATACTAAACGATAAGATAAATAAACCCGCCCCTGCCTTATCGATAAATTACTAAACAATAAGATAAATAAACCCGACCCTGCTTTATCGATAAATTACCAACTACAAATCTAAGTAATTTTAATAGAAATTATAAAAATAAACCCTACTTAATCCTAATAGAAAATATCTAAAAAAAGAAACCGGATTTTTGCATTATTGCTTTTATATCAATATCTAACCGGTTTCTTGCAAGTGTGAATAGGCGATCGCCTCGAAGGGGGGCGGATGAGAGGATAAATAACAATATCCCACAATAATATAAATAAATCCGCCCCTGACTAAATTATCGATCGACCGAACCCATAATCACATCAATACTGCCCAAAATTGCCACAATATCTGCCACCTTCATACCCCGTAGTAATTGGGGTAGAATTTGCAAATTATTAAAATCAGCAGCACGAATTTTCCAGCGCCAAGGGAAAACAGTATCATCTCCAATAATATAAATACCTAATTCACCCTTACCACTTTCAATTCGCACATAATGTTCACCCTTGGGAATCTTAAAAGTAGGCGCAATTTTCTTACCAATAAACTGATAATCAAACTCATTCCACTCGGATTTAGGGCCACTAGCCATGCGTTTCGCTTCCAAATTCTCATAAGGGCCACCGGGTAAACCCTTCAAAGCTTGGCGAAGGATCTTGATTGACTCCCGCATTTCCCGAATTCGGACAACATAACGAGCAAAACAATCTCCAGCAGTTTCCCAGTGTATATCCCAGTCTAGCTCATCATAGCATTCGTAGTGGTCAACCTTCCGTAAATCCCACTTCACCCCAGAAGCCCGCAACATCGGCCCAGAAAGACCCCAATTAATAGCTTCTTCACGACTAATTACACCAATACCTTCCACACGACGGCGGAAAATCGGGTTATCAGTAATTAAACGTTCATATTCATCAATTTTGGGATCCATATAATCGCAGAAATCATAGCATTTATCCACCCAGCCATAGGGCAGATCTGCGGCAACTCCTCCGACACGGAAATAATTATTATTGACCATACGATAACCTGTAGCGGCTTCCCACAGGTCATAAATTAACTCTCGTTCCCGGAAAATGTAGAAAAAGGGAGTTTGAGCGCCAACGTCCGCCAAGAAAGGCCCAAGCCACAATAAATGATTAGCCAGCCGATTTAATTCCAGCATAATCACCCGAATATAACTAGCCCGTTTTGGTACAGGAATACCAGCTAATTTTTCCGGTGCATTTACTGTAACAGCTTCATTAAACATACCTGCCGCATAGTCCCAGCGACTAACGTAGGGAACGTACATAACATTGGTACGATTTTCGGCAATTTTTTCCATTCCTCGGTGCAAATAACCGATGACTGGTTCACAGTCAATTACATTTTCGCCATCCAATGTGACAATTAATCGTAGTACCCCGTGCATGGAGGGATGGTGAGGCCCCATGTTTAAAATCATGGGTTCCGTTCTAGTTTCTATTCTGGCCATTTATCGGCTTTCTCCCTATTATTAATACTTGGCGATCGCACCTAGATTTGGCCATCCCTGCCCTAGCGACAAAAGATGGTTACTTTAGGTTTTCTCTATGTTTAACTTTTGTTTCTGCTGCTTAATTATATAATTCTTAGGTTGCCAACACAGTTAATTCACTAAAAACTCAATCATAAATAAAAATAACTTGACAAAACAACAATAATATGATATAAAAACCAACTTCCAAAAAGAGTATTTTATATTTATAAATAACAGTTGTTGCAATTTAGGGCTAAAGTAGCATAATTATCGAAATTATAGATATTTATATAGATATTTATAAAGTTAAAATATAGTTTTTTTGCAATTACAGAAATGTATCCCTTACAAATATTAACCGAAACCAATAGCGACAGCGATAACCATAGTTTCCAGCATATACCAGTATTATCAGGCCCATTAATAACAGGATTAGAGATAAAACCCGGAGGAACCTATTTAGATGCCACCGTCGGGGGAGGGGGTCATAGTAGATTAATATTAGCAGCCGCACCCGACATAAAAATAATAGCCATAGATAGAGATGCCCAGGCCCTAGCAGCAGCCCAAAAAAACCTAGCAGAATATGGAGAGCGGGTAAAATTTTGGCGAGGGAACTTTGCGGAATACCAACCCCATCAACAAAAATTTAATGGTATAATAGCAGACTTGGGAGTAAGCTCGGCACAACTAGACACACCATCAAGGGGATTTAGTTTTCGCCACCAAGCCAAACTAGATATGCGAATGGATACCAGCCAAGAAATAACAGCAGCAGAAATAATCAACCATTGGCAAGAAAAACAACTAGCAGAAATATTTTATAAATATGGAGAAGAAAGACTATCAAGACGTATAGCGAAAAATATAGTAGAAAAAAGACCATTTGAAAACACAACAGAATTAGCAGAAGCGATCGCCATGAGTGTTCCGGGCAAATACCGACATGGGAGAATACACCCAGCCACTCGCGTATTTCAAGCCCTGCGAATAGCAGTTAATCAAGAATTAACTAGCCTAGAAACTTTTTTAGAAAAAGCACCAGCATGGTTACATCCAGAGGGTAGAATCGGGATAATTAGTTTCCACAGCTTAGAAGACAGGATAGTTAAACACAGCTTGCGAAACTCTCCCCTTTTAAAAGTGGTAACAAAAAAACCCATCGGACCAGAAGCAGAAGAAATCGCCGAGAACCCTCGATCACGATCGGCTAAACTCCGAATAGCAGAACGCCAAGAGCAGTAAAAAAACAAATGGGTCATCTATTGGTGGAAATATTGTAAAAAATATCAGGTGGCAAAAAACTATCTGGAATTCAGATATTAGTAAGCTATAAAATTTTGCGTTCCGGTTCAAAAAGCATCATCAATGCCAAAAAAACGCCGTTAGCATAATATGTCAAAGAACCACCAAATATTTTGGGAATATAATTTTTTAGGCGGTATTAATCTTATATTGACCAAAAACAGATAAAAGTTAAAATTACCCCTAAACAACGATCACAATCAAATTCAGCCGGGAGTAGAACCTCGCATGAGTCAGGGAGATCGTAGCAAACTGAGAATGATGGTCGTTGACGACGAACCTGACAACTTAGATTTGCTATATCGAACATTTAGAAGAGAATTCCAGGTTTTCAAAGCAGAAAGTGGATTAGCCGCACTCCAAGTTCTCGAAAAAGAAGGAGAAATGGCCATAATTATTTCTGACCAACGGATGCCCGGAATGAACGGTACCGAATTCTTAAGTAAAACAGTAGATCGTTTCCCAGATACGATCCGTATAGTTTTAACTGGTTACACCGATGTAGAAGACCTAGTAGAAGCAATTAACTCTGGTAAAGTCTTCAAATACATCACCAAACCTTGGCAGCCAGATGAACTCAAAGCAGTAGTTCAGCAAGCAGGGGAAACCTACAAAGTAATTAAACAAAGAACAAACGAACTGCGGCGATCGCTGCGGCGAGAATTACTTTTTAACGCAGTAATGACAGCAATTCGCGAATCATTAGACTATCGCAATATGCTGCAAACTGTGGTGGAAACAGTAGGGCGGACTTTTGGGGCCAGTGGTTGCATATTGCGGCCAGTAGAAGGCGATCGGCTTACCCCCGAATCCTTCACTTATCAGTCCCATCACAATGCCAACGACCCCAAACACCCGGGGGCAACATCCCAGCCCCATACGCCAGACGAAGCCCTGATCCAAACAGTCCTAGACACTCATCAAACCCAAATCAGCCAAGGAGATAACAACGGCAATCAATACGTTAAACTCGCAGTTCCCCTTAGCTACCAGCAAGATTTTCTCGCAGTTCTTTACCTATATCAAATAGATAGTAATCGTCCCTTAAGCCCCGAAGATATCCAACTCATAGAAGGTGTAGCCGAACAAGCCGCCCTAGCCATATCTCAAGCTAAACTCTATCAACGTAGTCAGTTACAAGCCGAACAAATGCGCCAAGAACTAGCAGTTGCTCGGCAAATTCAAAGCAACTTACTACGACAAAGCCTACCAGAAATGGAAAATGTCAGAGTACAAGCTTGCTGTCATCCAGCCAGAGAAGTAGGCGGTGATTTCTTTGAAGTCTACGTTCATCCAGAAGGAGACATTTGGTTAGCCGTCGGGGATGTTTCCGGCAAAGGAGTACCCGCAGCCCTATTTATGGCCTGTCTCTTATACACATCTCCGAGCCCACGAGAC
>CAWUOF010000436.1:0-4209 GCA_963923765.1 uncultured bacterium
AATGAATATATTGCAATAGCTGTTAAATTAGGTTTAAATAAAGATTGGCGAAAAAGTATTGTCGATCGCATCAAACAAAATCAATCTTTTCTCTATAATGATTTAAGTACCATACAAGCATTAGAAAGTTTTTATCAACTCCAGGTAAATAATAGGACTTAAGCTAGTATATCCTGGGATAATTTATTACACATTTAGGTTACAAAATATTTAAAATTTTCTGGTATAATTGACAATTATCCCATTTTAAGGTAAAAAAATATAAATACTTTTGTTGTAACTGTTACCTATTGTCATCATTATTAACAAATATCAAAATTTTCATACTATGACTACTTACTCAGAAGCATCTACACCAGGGGAAAAAAATATTCGTAATGCAGACTATCGGCAACTAGACCGAAAAAAATTATCGCCGATGATGCAACACTACACCCAAATAAAAGATCAATATTCCCACGCTATATTATTATATAGAGTCGGAGATTTTTTTGAAACATTTTTTCAAGATGCCATAGTAGTTTCACGGGAATTAGAATTAGTTTTAACCAGTATTCAAGGTGGTAAAGAAATCGGACGAGTTCCCATGACGGGTGTACCACATCATGCTATAGATAGATACGCGATGTTATTGGTAGAAAAAGGATATGCGATCGCTGTTTGCGACCAAATAGAAGAAGCTGCCGATGCTGCCGCAGAAAACCGCATGGTAGAAAGACAAATTACCCGCATTATCACTCCTGGTACAGTATTAGAAGAAGGAATGTTAAACGCCCGTCGCAATAACTTCTTAGCAGCCGTAGTTATTGCTAATAATCATTGGGGGTTAGCTTATGCTGATATATCTACAGGAGAATTTTTTACGACTCAAGCTAGTGATATTGAACAACTTACCCAAGAATTAAACCGCTTACAACCAAAAGAAATTTTAATACCTACAAATGTACCAGATTTAGGCGGGTTATTGCGACCAGGAGAAAAATCAGAACATCTGCCCGAATGCTTACCTACATCTTTTTGTTATGCCTTGCGATCGCAAACTCCCTTTTCCATCGGAGAAGCTAAACATCGTCTTTTATATAAATTTAAAATACGTTCCTTAGAAGGGTTAGGCTGTGAACATTTACCCCTAGCAGTTCGCGCTGCTGGCGGGTTGCTAGAATATCTCGAAGATACCCATAAAGCTAACGATATTCCCCTGCAAATATTACGCACATATTCTATTAGTGACTATCTCATCCTTGACTATCAAACTCGCCGTAACTTAGAAATAACTCAAACAGTTAGAGACGGTACTTTTAACGGTTCCCTACTCTGGGCAATAGATAAAACTGTTACTGCTATGGGAGGTCGCGCCCTACGTCGTTGGATACTACAACCATTATTAGATATTCGCGGCATTCGCGCCCGTCACGATACCATCCAAGAATTACTTGAAAATAGTAGTTTACGACAAGAATTACGACAATTATTACGGCAAATATATGATATTGAAAGATTAACCGGTCGGACAGGTTCTGGTACTGCTAATGCTAGAGATTTAGTAGCTTTAGCAGAATCTTTGATTAAATTACCAGAATTAGCTAGATTAGCAGCCAATGGTAAATCACCTTATTTAAAAGCTTTGCAAAAAGAACAGCCAGAATTAGAAATATTAGGTAAAAAAATTCGTGATAATATAGTAGAATCACCACCAATATATCTAACCGAAGGTAATTTAATTCGCCCTGGAATTAATCCAGAATTAGATAACAGACGCCATCAAGTAGAAGAAGATCAACAATGGATTGCCCAATTAGAAGTAACAGAAAGGGAACGTACAGGAATTCCTAATCTAAAAGTAGGTTTTAATAAAACCTTTGGATATTATATCAGTATTAGTAAATCAAAAACAGACTTAGCGCCATCTAATTACATCCGTAAACAAACTTTAACTAATGAAGAACGTTATATAACTCCAGAGTTAAAGGAACGAGAAGCAAGAATTTTAACTGCTAGGGAAGATTTAAATCACTTGGAATATGAAATTTTTGCTAGTTTAAGAACAGAAGCTGGGGAAAAAGCAGAAATTATTCGTAATGTTTCTAAAGCCATAGCAGCAATAGATGTATTATGTGGTTTAGCAGAGGTAGCAGTAAAACAGGGTTATTGTCGCCCAGAAATAGATGAAAATCGCGAGATTAGTATTATTGAAGGTAGACATCCAGTAGTAGAACAATCTTTACCAGCAGGTTTTTTTGTGCCTAATTCTACTCAATTAGGTAATATTTCGGTAGGGAATATATCATCAGATAATCCGGATTTAATTATTTTAACAGGCCCGAATGCTAGTGGAAAAAGCTGCTATTTACGCCAAGTCGGTTTAATTCAGTTAATGACGCAAGTGGGAAGTTTTATACCAGCAAAGTCGGCAAAGTTGGGAATATGCGATCGCATCTTTACCCGTGTTGGGGCAGTTGATGATTTAGCCACAGGTCAATCTACTTTTATGGTAGAAATGAATGAAACAGCTAATATTTTAAATCATGCTACGGAAAAATCTTTAGTATTATTAGATGAAATAGGTAGAGGTACGGCAACTTTTGACGGACTTTCCATTGCTTGGGCAGTAGCAGAATATTTAGCGACAGAAATTCGATCGCGCACTATTTTTGCTACCCATTACCACGAATTAAACGAATTAGCTTCTATTTTAGCTAATGTAGCTAACTATCAAGTAACCGTAAAGGAATTACCCGACCAGATTATATTTTTACACCAAGTCCAGCCAGGAGGTGCCGATAAATCCTATGGCATAGAAGCAGGAAGATTAGCCGGTTTACCGTCAATAGTAATTCAACGGGCAAAACAAGTAATGAATCAGATAGAAAAGCATAGTAAAATAGCAGTTGGTTTGCGAGAAGGTATTGCTAAGACAGATCCAGATAATACAGGCGATCGCTTACCGACTATATAAAACTATGTAAAATTATCTAAATTATAAATAATACCTAGAAATAATAGACCTCTTGCGAAAATAATATGTCATACTGAGCCGCAGTGTAGCGAAGAGATTCTTCGCTGTCGCTCAGAATGACAGAATTTCGTACTTTCGCAAGAGGTCTAATAACTATTAGGAGCATTTCATAAATTGCCCCTAAATTCAATATTGCAGCCAATTAAGTGTATTTTAAGCAAATAGTTTAATCAAAATACACCCATCCGCTTTATGGTGCTGATCTGAATGGTACCGAACCCAAAAACTTAAATTGTAAATTATAATTACTAATACCCCCACCTGACTGCACCCCCACGAAATATTGATTAGGAATAAGATATGGTCGATTTATCAGGCGATTCTGAATAACGGCTGAACCTGTAGCGTTGACAGTAGCAACATCTATTAATTCACTATCATTAATTATATTATTAAGATTGGGATTATTACCAATTTTATTTTCAATTAATTGCAATTTAGTATTATTTTCTGCTTGCAACTCTAAGCTAAAATTTCCATTTGCAACCAAATTAATAGGATATAAATCTATTGGTTTTTGGGGAGATAAAGTACCACTTACCACAGGCAAATTCACTAAATCAAAATTATTGGTAGGTATTATTGGTTTATTAATGAGTTCTGGAGGAGTAATTATAGGAGTTATAGGAGTTGTTTGTATGTTCAAGCGATAGGGGGTATTTTGACCTTTTTGAGCTTGGTACACTTTTATTTCAGTATAGAACTGGGGGTCACGTATGACAACATTTAATTTTTCTGGATTAGTACCGGGCAAATCAGATACTTGTATTGCTTCAGTATTAAAATCGACTAATCCAGTAGAAGATACTTGTCCATCAAAATCTCTACCTATAACTATATTTGCATCCGCTTTTAAATTAGTCATTGTTATAGTTAATCTGGTATCTCTTTGAAGGTTTTGAATTCGATAAATATTATAAGGTTTGCTATCACTAACAAAACCATAATTAATACCTGTTTTTAGTTCTAAAACCCTTTGTTCTTGTTCTCGTGATCCATTCCTTCCATCGCTTCTTCCCTCTTTAAGACCATATTTGAGATAGTGTTGAAATGCACTTAGTAATTGTGTTTGTGTTTGTGCTTTTATTTTTGCCCTTAGTTCTGGATTTAGGTTTAAGGAAGCTTCAAATGGATTATCAACTCGCGGTTGTGCTTGTACTGCTGCGCTTACATCTGGATTTGCGTTCAGATAA
>CAWUOF010000437.1:0-4178 GCA_963923765.1 uncultured bacterium
ATTTATGCCTGTTGTTCCTTGCTAGAAAGTTTTTTTTAACTCAATAATTTATTTTGGTAACAATACTAGATTAATTCGGGTTTTAACCGATAGATCTATCATAACGCAAAAATATTAGCGCGATCACCTATTTTAATTTGTTATATAATCTGCAATAGCTTATAAAATCACTATTTCAGAATATCAGTGATAAAAATCACAAAACTTACATGATTTTACTCTATTGACAATTCGGGTTATTATAAATGATAATAAAATTATCAATATAGTTATATTAGCTATAGGTAAAACCTTGTAGCTATAAGCTATTAATCCCAAAAAAAAGACAAAAAAGCAGCAAAATGTAATTTAGATAACAGACAAAAACACAAAATTTTGCTCTTTCAAGAACTGGCATTTTCACGTTAACTGATATTGGTACGTTAAACTTGGTTTTATATAATATTAAACAAGGTAGTAATCCATGATGAGGATTCTACTAATAGAGGATGACGAGATTTTAGCCCGCAATTTACAGGCTATTCTCAGTCAGGAAAATTATATGGTAGATTGGGCAGCAGATGGAGAAATGGGC
The DNA here is from genome assembly GCA_963923765.1 of uncultured bacterium. Classification (GTDB taxonomy): domain Bacteria; phylum Cyanobacteriota; class Cyanobacteriia; order Cyanobacteriales; family CAWUOF01; genus CAWUOF01. The sequence continues at coordinate 575 of CAWUOF010000437.1, forward strand.
TGGAAATATGCCCGATCGTCTTCCTATAATTTAATAGTGTTAGATGTAATGCTGCCTAAACTAGATGGAATTAGTTTATGTAAACAATTGCGATTTTCTAAACTAAAAACCCCCATTTTGTTATTAACAGCACGAGATACTAGCGCTGATATAGTTACGGGTTTAAATGCTGGGGCTGATGAATATTGCATTAAACCCATTGATAGTCAAGAATTTATCGCCCGAATTCAAGCAATTTTACGCCGAGAAACTATCATATCATCCCCAGTATTTGAGTGGGGTAATTTACGTTTAGACACAGCTACTTTAGAAGTATATTATGGAAATCAACAATTACAATTAACTCCCAAGGAATATAGTATTTTAGAATTGTTAATGAGAAACGGACGGCGAGTATTTAGTCGTAGCCTGATTTTAGATAATCTTTGGTCTTTTAATGAATCTCCAGGAGAACATACGGTGAGAGCTCATATTAAGGGTTTACGGCAAAAATTAAAAGCGGCTGGGGCGGATAAAGATTTAATAGAAACGGTTTATGGGTTGGGTTATAGGATGAAGCCGTTAGAAAATATAGGGAATAATATTACTGAGGTTGCTATTACAGAAAAAGATCTAGAAATTCAGCCAGGATCTACTACACCTTTACCAGAAAATTTACCAATTCAAAAGCTAGAAAATTTACAGCCACAAGAAATAAAAGAAACTACAGCTTACCGCCCAGAAACATCGTTATTAAAACAAGCAGTAGCTCAAGTTTGGGAAAGGTTTAAAGGTAATATTAATGAAAGAGTAGAAGTTTTAGAAGAAGTAGTAAAAATTTGGCCAAGCATCGATAATTTAACTCCAGAATTGAGAGAAAAAGCTATCCAAGAAAGTCATAAATTAGCAGGTTCTTTAGGGACTTTTGGCATCCCCAAAGGTTCGCAATTAGCTAGGGAAATAGAACAAATTTTACAAATAGATTTAGTTAAAGATACAGATACATTTAATCAGCTATCATCTCTGGTAAAAGCTTTACGATGGGAACTAGAGCATAATAATTTTGAAACAGAAACAAAAACTAATAGATTTTTAATTATTAGTGCTGATACTGAACTGGCTGATAATTTGATAAATTTAGCTAGTTGTGCTGGTATTCAGGCGATCTCAATTTCTAGTCTTTCTGCTGCAAAAGCAGTTTTGCAAGTTCATGTCGATCGCGGTAGTAGAGATAATTTATCTTTACCCCAAGCTATTTTACTTGATCTATCTAGTTTTACAGACTGGGAAGAAGCTTTAAAATTATTGGGAACCATAACATTTGTGCCACCAATACCAGCTTTAGTTTTAGCCGATGAAGATAAGTTTAATTATCGCTTAGTAGCGGCTCGTTTGGGTGGCCATACTTTTTTACACAAGCCCATTGCACCAGAAATATTATTACAAACAATTACTCAAATTTTGCATTGTCCACCCCATACTACAGCGAGAGTTTTAGTTGTCGATAACGATAGGCAAATTTTAGATGATTTATGTAATGAGTTAAGTCGGTGGGGTATGCAAGTTAATACCCTAGATGATCCCCTATATTTTTGGGATACCTTAGCTACCTTTTTACCGGATCTTCTTATTCTTGATTTAGAAATGAATTCCATTAGTGGTATAGAATTATGTCGTGTAGTTCGCAATGATCCCCGATGGCGTTGTTTACCAGTTTTATTTCTGACTAATGATAATAATGCTGATACTATTTACCAGATTTTTGCGGCTGGGGCTGATGATTATGTATCTAAACCTATTATTGCTCCTGAGTTAGTATCTCGTATTCTTAACCGTTTGGAAAGATTACAGTTAGCAAGATATATTGATGAAACTGATACTTTAACTGGAGTTTCTAACCGACGTAAGTCTATAAGTGAAATTAATAATTTGATTAGTTTAGCAAATCGTTATAGCCAGCCGCTTTGTTTGGTGGTATTCCAATTGCGTGATTTTAAGCAAGTAAACGATCGCTATGGTCATGCTGTAGGCGATCGAGTTTTGCGTCGTTTGGGTCAACTTTTACGGCAAGCATTTCGCAACACCGATATAGTTGCTCGTTGGGGAGGCGCAGAATTTGTGGTTGGTATTTATGGTAGTAACAAACAAAATGGAAAAAAATTGATAACAGAAGTGTTGGCTACTTTACATCAAGAATCATTTACTGCCCCTCAAGCACAATTTCACATTATCTTAAATGCGGGATGTGCTCAGTATCCCGACGATGGCGCGATCGTCCAAAGTTTATATCGTACCGCTAGTGCTGCTTTAACTTCTAAGAAAAATAAACAAAAAGCCAAATCTAAATAATAATAATTTTTGTGAATTTTCTAGAAAATCCTAGATTTTTGTGGTAATAAAATCTCCTATAAATATACTTAAAATATAAAGATTTATCTGGTGATGGGGGCAGTTGTATATTAGTGGTAAATCTCAGAAAACATCCCCGGTTAACTCACCCCTATCAAAATGTTATAATTGAACAGAAAATTAATCCGAAAATAAATAATTTTTTATCTAGGGTCGGGTTAACCAGTTAATTTTGTTATAAATAGATAACAATTAAATATCTCCAACAAGAAAGAAACTCCTTAAATCCTTGTTTATTTTTAGGAGAATACCATCATGTTAAACACAAATTGCTTGAGTTTTTCCCCCCAAAAAAAAGACTATAATACGATAAATATATATAACGGTTTTTCTAATTATGTTGCATTACATTTATATGATATATTTTGCCATAATTACGATAATTTGACCTGGGAAAATCAAGAATTATCCGGTAATATTTTTGGTTTAATATCACATAAATTAGATGATTGGCCAGGATTTAATGATGAGATGCATTTTCATATAGTTTACGAGACTAAATTAGTACTAATAAGTAGCGATCGCAAATTTATCAACCCATTTTTTCCTAATAATCTATCTATCCCAAACATAAGTAATTGTCGGGATAAAAAAAGATTGCCAGAATTAACAAGCCCAGAAAATAATATTCCCATTTTATTGACACCCACAAAAAAAATAGCATACAATAAACATATAAATAATCAAATTAATTTAGAACAAAGAGAAGAAAAAATGATATCAACATTTTCCGAAAATGCACCCAAAATAACAAACAATAATAAGTTAAATAATGTAGAAAAAACAGAAGAAAATGCATACTTTTTAGTAGAAGGAATCCGAGATTATGCAATATTTCGGTTAGATGATAATGGTTATATTACCAGTTGGAATGCAGGGGCTGAGGATATTTTTGGCGTAAAAGCAGCAGAAATTATCGGTAGACATTTTTCTTGTCTTTATCCCGCAGGAGATATTAAAGTAGACAAGCCAAAACAGGAATTACAATTAGTATTAACTGCGGGACAGTGTGAAGATGAAGGATGGCGAGTGCGGACAGATGGCACAAAATTTTGGGCGAGTTCTACTATTACAACATTAAGAGACGATCGAGGCAATTTATTAGGATTTTCAGTAATTACTTACGACTTAACAGAAAGACGAAAGATAGAAGAAGAATTATGTCAAGTAAACCGATTTTTGCGAACATTAAGCGATTGTAATCAAGCCTTAGTTC
>CAWUOF010000438.1:0-4155 GCA_963923765.1 uncultured bacterium
ACAGGGAATAGGCAACCAGGAAAAATGAGCAAAAAATATATTTTTGTATTTTTTTATGCCTTATTTTAAACTATTAATTTATCCGATTATTTACTAGGCCAAGGAATTTGTTTATCGCTACCAAGTTGACGAGAAACGGCGGCGGCACCAAAACGATTAAGATGGCTGGGATCTGCAAAGAATTCATTACGAGATAAACTGGATATATTCAAATCTCGAAAAACAAAACCTTTTTCTCTGGCTTGACGTTGCATAAATTGTCTAAATTGTTGTTCATATTTTTCTCGATCGCTATCTAAATAATCCTGAGTAAGTGGTAAATTAACAAAAACCAAAGGCACTTTTTTTTCTCTAGTAAAAGCTACTATGGATTTTAAAGCAGCTTCTTGTTTACCTTGCAAAGAAAAATTAGCATAATCTCCATCGTAACGACCGGCAACGCGAGGAATACGGGAATAATAAATATTGGGATTAAAACGAGTATCTACTGGCAGAAAACCATGCACATCAATGGCATTAATTAAATCCTTATTATTCTGAAAAGCTATAACATTTTCGGGAACTTCTGAAATTGTTATTTGCCCTAAAACTGATTTAACTGATTTGGATTTATTGGGAGTTTCTGGTAATTGTATTTCTGGTAATTGTATTTCTGGTAATTGTATTTTAGTTATAGGTATTGATTTACGATTAATATTTTGAAAGGTGACACAATCTTCTCTAGCTTCTGGTTTTGTTGGAGAAAGTACAGGGCGAGTACCTGTTGCTAATCCTCGATACCCTGGGGAATTAGCAATGGCTGTAAAAGTGCGATCGGGACGGCCATTATTAAAAGCACGGGCACCATCAGCCCAGATAATTAACTTTGGTAACTTATCTGGAATTAACAACTGTCTTACTATAAAATCTACCACTTGAGCAGTAGCGCCATTTACGCCAAAGTTAAATATTTTTAAGTTAGATTTACCTTGAGTAGATAATACTTGATTCAGAACTTTTGGATCTATTCCTTGTAAACTGCGAGAACTACCAATAATTAAAATATCTGGTGGGCCTACAGTAGCAATATAGGATAAATATAGCCATAATTGCTCATCTAACAAATCACTATCAAAACTAATTAAATTAGAATGAGATTGATTAATATTAGCTTTACGTTGTGCTACTGCTAAATATTGCATATATTCAATAACTTTTTTCTGGGCAAATGCTCGGCGAGGATTAGAAATTGGTATTGATTGCATTTTTTCGATAGCTTGTAACCAGGCGATCGCCACTTGATTCCAATCTTCAGGAGAACTAGCTTTTTGAGCTAAAATAGCTGCTTTAAAACCTTTTGATAAACCATCATTTACCACATCTGATGCTGTTATTTGACATTGCACCGCAGTAGAACCTAATATGGAATTATTGTTAAAATTATTAGAGATATTATCCTGATTTTTTTCCTGTTTATATTTATTAATTCCAGGCTGAGAACAACCAAAATTTAAACTAAATAAAATTCCACTAATTATGGCTAATTTAGGAGAAAAAAAACAAAATTTACGCATGGTAACAGTTGGAGTTTGGGGTATAAAAAATTAATTGTTTGGGGGTATTATAGAAAATTTATCTGATATTAAGTCTGATAAAATAATATATTTTTTTTGATAACACCCAGTTATCAAGCAGCAAATAAAAACAAATTTTAGAACTAAACATTAGAACTAAACAGAGGTGATATAATTTAATTTGCCATAAAAAAAATTTGCCCATGACAGAAAATTTATAGCTTGATACTACCTACTACCGGGTGGAATAGCACGTAACCGTGATACTTTTAAAGTAAATTTGCCAATACCTGTTTCACTAAAAGAACGCACACGCACAGTATAAACACCTGATTTGCTAATTCTGGCAAATAGTAGAGAGTTGGTACTACCATCTGGTCCATCGTCATTTTCTCCTACAGTTGACCCATCAACTGCTAATAGAGTAACAATGGTATCAAAGTTATCAGAGATTAAGTCGATCGCAACTTGATCGCCAGCTTGTAAAAAAACCGAGTAATCGCGAGCAAAACCTCCTTGGCCTGTAGGAATATCTTTTTCAGTCAGATTATCTGTAATTTCATTACTAGGTGGTAAGGGAATCGGTTTATATAATTGAGATTGAGCATTAGAAACTGTAGCGAAGAAATTAAATATTACCAAGGTGGCAGGAGTGAGCAAAGCGAATCTCAACCGATGAAAAAAGAATGGAAACATAAAAATAAAACTATCCCCTTAATTAAATTTATGATTAATTTTGGCAATTTGGGCGAGAAGGAAAAAAAGCTTGTCTGACCAAGATGAGGTAAAATGGCCTTTTGCCCTGGCTTGATGGCCACCAGTAAGTTTGTGTTGGAATTGCATAGTATTTAGGAATTGGCCACAGATAGCATTTGTGAAATAGCTTTTATTCTAACGATTAAAACTTAAAGTTAAAATCTAAAATCTAAAATTAGCAACTAATCTCGCTATATTTACTAAGGGTCTAAAAAACTAAAATCAAGGAAGGTAAAAACATGGCATCCATTCGCGAGTTGCATCAACAACTCATTAGTAAAGAACGTTCAGCAGTAGAAATCGCCCAGGAATTTTTAGAAAGAATAGAAGCATTAGAACCCAAAATACATAGTTTTTTAAGCGTAACTGCCGATCGAGCATTAGAGCAAGCCCGTGCAGTGGATGCCAAAATCGCCGCCGGAGAAGAAATAAGTCTTTTGGCAGGAATTCCCATTGCCATTAAAGATAATATGTGTACTAAAGGCATTCGCACCACCTGTGCTTCAAAAATTTTAGATAATTTCATTCCTCCCTACGAGTCCACAGTAACTCAAAAACTAGCCGAAGCCGGGGCGGTGATGGTGGGTAAAACTAATCTGGATGAATTTGCTATGGGCAGTTCTACAGAAAATTCTGCCTATCAAATTACTGCTAACCCTTGGGATTTTACCCGTGTACCCGGTGGCTCTTCCGGTGGTTCCGCAGCAGCAGTGGCATCAGGAGAAGCCGTTGTTTCCCTCGGTTCCGATACAGGGGGTTCTATTCGCCTTCCCGCTTCTTTTTGCGGTGTAGTAGGAATAAAGCCGACCTATGGTTTAGTTTCCCGCTATGGCTTAGTTGCTTATGCTTCTTCCCTAGATCAAATCGGCCCTTTTGGGCGAACAGTAGAAGATGCAGCTATTTTAATGGGGGCGATCGCCGGATACGATCCTAAAGATTCTACTAGCTTAAATGTTGCTATTCCTGACTATGCCAAATCCCTCCGACCTAATTTAAGACCTAGAGGACAGCTTAGAATTGGTGTAATTAAAGAAACCTTTGGCGTCGGTTTAGATTCAGTAGTAAACCAAGCAGTTACAAAAGCTGTGGAATTGTTACAAGAATTAGGCGCAGAAATTCAAGTAGTTTCCTGTCCGCGTTTCCGCTATGGATTACCTACTTATTATATTATTGCTCCTTCGGAAGCTTCCGCAAATCTTGCCCGTTATGATGGGGTAAAATACGGTGTCCGCGCCGAAAATCCTGATAATCTGATAGAAATGTATGGAGAAACTCGCGCGGCAGGTTTTGGTGCAGAAGTAAAACGTCGGATAATGATAGGAACCTATACTTTATCTGCGGGATATTATGATGCTTATTATCTGAAAGCTCAAAAGGTAAGAACTCTGATTAAAGAAGATTTCGATCGCGCCTTTGCTCAAGTAGATATTTTAGTTTCTCCCACTGCTCCCACTACTGCTTTTAAAGCCGGGGAAAAAACCGCAGATCCTCTCAGTATGTATTTATCTGATTTGATGACAATTCCTGTTAATCTCGCCGGCCTTCCTGGTATTAGCGTTCCCTGTGGTTTTGATGACAAAGGTATGCCTATAGGTATGCAACTTATCAGTAATGTTTTACAAGAAAAACTCTTGTTTGAAGTTGCCTATGCCTACGAACAATCTACCAATTGGCATCAGCGATCGCCAGAATTATAACCCTTACTGCAATACACATTAAAATTAAAAGATACCCGACTTTTTTTAAACAAAGTTGGGTATTTGCTTTTTAACCTTTTCTTCCATTCAATATAAATAAAATAGTAATTTTATTTTTTATAAACCCTATATTAAAATTACTTAAAAAT
>CAWUOF010000439.1:0-4149 GCA_963923765.1 uncultured bacterium
GGGCTTTTTGCATCAGTATCCATACTCAATAAACTCTCTGCACCATCTATTTGCACCCTGACTAAATATTCCCCTGGCTTAACTCCTTTAATGGCAAAAGTAATACTTTGACTATTAGTTTGCCGACGTTTGGGGGCATCAAAAATATAAGCGGCTGCATTAATAGTTGTTTTTTCATTTAAAATCAAAACAACTCTTTGAGTTTTGCCAATTATAATATTAACTTTAACATTTATATTGGCTTCTCTCGGTTCATCATCGCTACCTTGTAACTGAGAAACTTTAATTTGAGTAATAGTAGGGCGTAATACAAAAGCTGCTGCATTAGACTCGATCGAACCTGTAATTTTTGGCGGTGTAACTGTTATAGTTTGTTGTACTATTTGTAAACTTTGTACCCCCGATCGCAATATTTCCGGTGACACTGAAGCTAAAGATAAAATTATTTCCTTATCGCTAACTTTTTCCGGAGTAATTAATTCTTCTCCAAAGCGTACTTTAGTAATACTTCCCTTTAATCTTTGTCCGCGAATAACTACAGTGCTATCTGCTAAAATCGGTTGATATAATCCCCCTTCTGATATCACTCTTTCAATTATTGGCTGGGCAAAAAATGGTGTTGCAGCAAATCCGGTTTCTCTGACTGGCAAGGCTTGTGTGGCTGGTGTTTCTCCTTCAATAATTACTACACTAGCTTTATAGGCGATCGATATTACTAATGGACTTTGTAAAGCTGACCAAATTTTAGATATATCATCTAATGATAAATCTAAAGGTTTTATTTGCATTAATTCAATTTGATCACCTAAATCTGAATCTCCTAAAAAACTAAATCTTGAATCTGCCAGAGTTTCTCGAATCATTTCAGATACGATCGCTCCTTTATCTTGCATAGTCCGCACTACACTACCTAATAAGCGTTGCGGTTCCAATTCTACCTCGTTGCCATAAAAAGTCAGCAAATAGTTTAAATCTAAGCCAACTCGTGATTTTTTTGCCCCTGATTTTCCTTCGAGGCGATCGGGTATATTAGATGTTGCCCAAATTGGATTTGAGGTAACTTGATAAAGGAATAAATTTACCCCTGTTTCTGGTGTACCACCGCCCAAATTAGCCGGCTTAACAGTTGTTACTCTTGCCCCATCTACGTCTACTTGTATAGCGGCTTGTAATATTCTTTGCAATGTTGCTGTTACAGTAGCGATCGCTAGATAATTACTCATCTTTATACTTGTTTTTTTGTTTACAGTAATTAAAATTTACCGCAATTTTATCACATAAATTTTATCACCTATTTATTAATTTTTATTGACTATGCACAAACTAAACCAATTTTTAAAGCTTTGACAATAGCTTGACTGCGGCTTGAGACTCCTAATTTCTCAAAAATTGCTGTTAAATGCGCCTTGACTGTAGCCACTCTTATATATAAACGTTTGGCAATTTCTTCGTTAGATGCCCCTTCTACTAACCAATGTAATACTTCTTGTTCTCTTTCTGTTAGATGAACTGTTTGAGAAGCTTTTAAAGAACGTCCAGAATAAAAATGAAACAATCGGAAAAAACAGGTAGCTATTTCTGGTGGTAAATATATTTCCCCTTTGATGACAGTCTCGATCGCCTCATGTAATTGGGTAATAATTTTATCTTTCCATAAATATCCACAAGCCCCTGCTTGCATTGCATTAAACACCAAGTCATCATCTTTGGAATCGGACATGACTAATACTTTGCCCGTATAATATATTTCTTTTAACTTTAATAAAACATTAAGTCCACTTTGTCCAGATGCTAATTCTAAGTCCAATAAAATCAAGGTTGGATGTTGTTCAACTGCTAATTTTACAGCTTGCTCGACTGATGGTGTTTCTCCTACAATATCAAACTTTAATATTTCATTGCTTAAAAAATTAATTAAAGTACGTAATCCTGCTCTAAAACGTGGATCATCATTTACTAAAAGTAAGGAAAATCTTTGGACTCCGTTCATTTTGAATCACCTTAAATGCTTATATCCAAATTTAAACCTTTAATATTCCCTTTTATCAAAGGTTTTTTGTGTACAAATTCATCCTTACTAATGGGATTTATGGGGGAAAAATCCTCTGACATTAGTTTATTAATTCCTGGTTAAATATTTTCCTTTCCAGCACGATATTACTTTATGTAATAATATTAACTTCTATTGACAAATTAATAGAAGCCTATATATTTTTTACATAAGCACAATTTTATCTAGGTAGATACTACCTAAATTTTTGGGTTTAAATTTTTAGTTAAAATATTTTTTTTGCAATCCTTTTTTAGCTCCTCCTTTTTTTATTCTATATATTTAGGAGTAATAGCAATTTATTTTTTATTTTACTCCTTTTACCTTAAAAAAATTTAATTTCAACTTAGATAATCTATAATAGACCTCTTGCGAACTTTAAATAGATAAATTTGTCATAATAATCGCAATGTAACGTAGTAAAGTTTCTGGTGTAATTTTTTCTTACACTCAGAATTACCATTTTTCGTACTTTTCCAAGAGATCTAATTATTACGTATCTGCAAATTATACACTGATGTTAAACAATTTATAATTAACTTTATCCAGTAATTATGTCTAGTCCCTTTATCTCTATTCCTTTGTAGGTAAGTTTTTTAGGGTTAATTTATCACTATAAAATATTTGTTAAAGTTTTTTAATATTTTTATATATTTATTAAGAGTTAATATTCCAAAGTTTGCCCCATTGTCTAGGTATATATTTTAACTATATCATTATATATAATATGTTGAAATATTATAGATCAGGATAATTTTGGCAATAATATATGTGTTTCACGTTCGCTTGAATTACAGGTATTTTTTACTATAGGTTAAAAAATCTATATATTTTTTCTAAACAATAGATAATATTAATAATATATGTTCCTGATAACAGCATTTAACTGACTTAAATATTAAGTTTATAGGTTTGTATCTGTAAAACTTCTGGTGGCGCAGAAACGTCCCGAATATCTCCTTCCGCTTATATTTACCTAGTTAAAATCTGGTTTTTTGCTGTCTATGAGATTGGTTTATACTTTTTTTGGTAGTAATAATTGCGATCGCCGCCTACAAATTATAACAATAATTAATTTTACTTAATATTCTATTGGCATCATTCCAGCCGATCAAATTGCGATTTATATCATACTCAATCCGTTTTTAATATTTTCTTTATAATTCTATCAATTTTGGGGACTATCCAGATAAAGTCCCTATCTAAATTATTAGGGCAAAGAAGAGTTAAAAAATAAAAATTTCATATCAAGTAGAAAAATTACAGAAAAAAACAGCAAAGTTTCGACCAAAGTCTAATAACGAATTGTTAGCTGAATATTTAATCTATGATATAGACATTTGAAATACCTGCAAATCAAACCCCATAGAGGTTGCCTGTATGTGTTAAAACGCTGTGGCCTTATACAGCAGTATAATACTGCTGTAAATAGCTAATCTGTGTTGTAAAAATAGCCCAGGTGGTAAATAGGTCAGTATTACACAGAAATAAAACTAGCAAAGCAACGCCCCACCGCCGTCGTTGTCCATCCTCTAAAGGAAATACTAAAAACGTAGCAAGGTAAGACTAAGTTAATTAACCTAATTAGTTTTAGAAAAAAAACTCATGGGTTATCAACTAAATTAGGCAAGTGCATTAATAATTTGCCCTAATAAAACGTTGGTAGTATTACTCGCAAGAGATATTTGATTGAAAGGTTAGTCTTTACAAAAAACCTAAACAGAAATGTTTAGAATCTCCGTGATCAAAAACGGGAGATAAACTCACCTATTACTAAATATAGGAAATACCCATGCCAAGACTCGATTATTTTGCCCCTGGCGTCTATGTTGAAGAAGTAGACCGGGGTAGTCGCCCCATAGAAGGCGTTAGCTTAAGTGTCGCTGGCTTTATAGGCTTTACTGAAGATGTGCGCGGTGATGCCGAACTCTTCAAGCCCATGATGGTAACAAGTTGGGATCAATATTTAGAATACTTTGGCAAACAGGGTTCCGACGGATTTACAGATTTTAATGCTTATTTACCCTTTGCCGTTTATGGTTGGTTCCTAAATGGCGGCGGTCGTTGTTGGGTCAGCAGTATCGGCACCAAATTGCCCG
>CAWUOF010000440.1:0-4122 GCA_963923765.1 uncultured bacterium
CCCATGCCCAATTAGACTTTCTTCCAGAGGTCTAGTATATAAAAACACTTTTAGGGAAAAATATATTTTTATATACAAAAATTTCCAGCACTACTGATGAAATCTTATCTTGCTGCCGCTATTCAAATGACCAGCGTGCCTGATTTACAAAAAAATTTAACTCAGGCAGAAGAACTAATCGAACTTGCCGTCGGTCGAGGGGCTGAATTAGTCAGCTTGCCAGAAAATTTTTCTTTTCTGGGAACTGAGGAAAACAAAATAGCCGAAGCTGAAATAATTTCCCAAGCCAGCGCCAAATTTCTCAAAAAAATGGCTCAACGCTTTCAAATTACTATTTTAGGTGGCGGTTTTCCAGTACCTGTAGATGGTGGTAAAGCCTACAATACAGCTTTATTAATTGGCCCTAATGGGCAAGAACTCGCCAAATATCAAAAAGTACATCTGTTTGATGTAGATTTACCTGATGGTAATACCTATCGAGAATCTAGTACTGTTATGGCTGGCGAACATCTGCCAACAGTTTATCGGTCTGCTGATTTAGGTAATATTGGTTTATCAGTGTGCTACGATGTCCGATTTCCAGAACTTTATCGTCATTTAGCTACTCAAGGAGCAGAAATTTTATTTGTACCGGCTGCTTTTACTGCCTATACAGGTAAAGATCATTGGCAAATATTATTACAAGCTAGGGCGATCGAAAATACTTGTTATGTAATTGCACCAGCCCAAACAGGACGCCATTATGATAAGCGTTACTCTCATGGGCATGGTATGATAGTTGATCCTTGGGGGGTAATCTTGGCTGATGCGGGAGATAACCCAGGGTTAGCGATCGCCGAAATTAATCCCCATCGTATTAAACAAGTAAGACAACAAATGCCTTCCTTGCAACATCGAGTTTTTACCTAAATTTACTACCAATTGTTTAGGTTATTGTTCGCAGACCATCTTCATATATTTACTTTCCTCTTGGAATTATTTATATATAGTTTCTAGGTTGATCATGGTCTGCGAATATTATATTATTATTTAATTTAAAATGTTTATAACCTAGTCAATAGGTTAACAATATTTAGCAAAAAATTAGTGTATTTATTTCCCCTATTTTCTGTGTAAAAAGCCGTGATAGAACTAGAATGTTTACCAATTGCTGTAGGTCATGGAGATGAAGGGGTCTGTCTATTGGTGAAAATGGGACCACACCGCATACTCCTAGATTGTGGTTTAGAGGATATTTCATCTCTGCCAGTATCTAATGGTGAATCTTTACCAGCAGATTTAGTAGTATGTTCCCATGCTCATCCTGATCATGCTCAAAGTTTATTAACTTTGCACCAAGCTTTTCCGGAGTTGCCGATCTATGCGAGTGAAGTAACAACCCATTTATTGCCTTTAAATTGGCCGCAATTATTATCAACAGAAATACCAGAATTTTGTCAAAGTTTGCCTTGGCGATCGCCTGTAGAAGTGTGTCCTGGTTTAACTATGGAGTTATTTCCCGCAGGTCATTTACCAGGGGCATCTGTGATTATTCTTACCTATTCCACTCCTGGCAGAAACTACACCTTAGTTTATTCAGGGGATTTTTTCCTGTCAAATTCTCGTTTAGTGGAAGGTTTACCCCTGGAAGAGTTACGAGGGTTAGAACCTGATGTATTGATTGTGTCAGGAACCTATGGCACATCCCGCCATCCCCATCGCCGTAATCAAGAAAATCAATTAGCAGAAAGAATATATAAAACAATTATCGATCGCCATTCTGTAATTTTACCCGCCCCTACCCTGGGTTTAGGTCAAGAATTACTAATGTTACTGCGTTCCCATCATCATTTCACCGGACGAGATTTAGATATTTGGGTAGATGGCACTTTAGCATCTGGATGTGATGCTTATTTAGAATTAATGCCTAATTTTCCGGCGGCTGTGCAAAATTTTGCCCGACATCAACCTTTATTTTGGGATGAAAGAGTTAGGCCCCGTGTGCGGAGGTTAGAACCAGATCAATATTCTTTACTGGGTCAATCTCCCTGTATTGTGATTGCTGATAAAACCCAAGATATCAGCAAATATTGTTATGGAGATAGTGGCCCTTGGCTGGTGCTATTACCTCAAAAACCCGGTCGTTCTATCAAGAATCATCCAGCAATTCCTGATAAAATGCCAGCTAATATTTCCAGTGTAGAAACTTATTTATTAGCTCAACATTGTGATGGACCGGGAACTACTCAGTTAATTCATAATTTGCGTCCTCAACATATTATTTTTATTCATGGTTCCCCTGCTTATTTAGCAGATTTAACCAGTTTAGAGGAATTAAATAATCGCTATCATTTGCATTGTCCATCTAAAGGTGCTCTAGTGGAACTGCCGATCGGAGAAACATTTTTACAACCGGCAGCGCCAGAAGTTAGTTATGCAGGAGAAGTAAAAGAATTTGAAACAGAAGTGCAGATTACTTTGTCAACGGAAATTTTAGAAAATCCGCGCTGGCAAAATTTTTCTGATACTGGTTTAGTATCTGCCCGTTGGCAGGGTGAGGAACTGGTATTACGTGGTTTATCACAAAGGGAATTATTAAATCAAGGTAGCGATACTAGAGTACCGATCGGTATAGATTGTTGTGCTAGTTGTCGCCATTATCGAGGCCAGCGTTGTTGGAATCAAGCGTCTTCCTTGTTTGGTTTTAAAGTTACTTCTGAAGGTTATTGTCCGGTTTTTGAGCCGACTCTTAACTCTCCATCTACTGATGACTAATCCGAATTTGTTATTAATTAATAAGCTGTTGCATTTATGGTTTTACTATACAAATAATATGTAATTTAAATGCACAACAGCTTATAATTTTTTGGTTCCAGCAGATAGGCGAGATGCACTTTTTATGAAAATATATTTCCTCCACCAAACCCTTGTGCCCCTGGTGATGGGGCATTGCGGATTATGGTGTATGGTAATTGCTCGACCAAGCTTTTTACCGAAAAGCTAATCAAGATTAGATTCGGGATGATTGCGAATTTGTTCGGCTTCTGGGCAATCATCAGAAACAAGAGGCTCTATATTGCCCCTGCTTACCGAAGCTAGTTTCTGATTAATGGCACCGATGCTTTCTAAACGCACTATCTCTTCCCACGAACAGACTTCATCTTCTTCGTCAGTTTCATAGCGCAAAGTCACCAAATCTCCCTCAATATCAAGGATACGAGCGTTTTCAATCCAACGTTGCTGGTCCCGCAAGAAAATACATACCTCACGACCTTCACAACAGAGTTGATAAATCTTGCGGTGTAGCATGGGTTGATTCTCCTGAACAGGTAAATCTATCAAGTGTTTTATGCAATCTTTTAATCTTGACCGGGTTTGATATCAGCTAGTGCCCCTGGTTTTAGTGTATGTTATCCGGTCTTACAAACACTGGAAAAGGCCAGGAGTTGGGCAGCAGGCCGGAAAAAGACTTTTGCTCCCAAAATAATCATGCTGATTTGATATGACAGTGTAGCTTGGAAATAGCACGAATAGACATTTTCCAATACTGTTTAATTTTTTGCCCATTGCCCAGCTAGTTTAAAAAAATTGCTGATGCATTTGGGCTTTTATGCTGCCAGATTTTTAGTCTGTCTATTTCAAGCCCAGAAATTTATGATTAAAACTCCCCATATCTCAAGATCTGGGAAGTTTCAATGTTAATATATTTTGCCCTGAATCAGATAAAAAAGTAAATTCTCGATCGACAGGCATTATTTCTTTAAACATTCAATTATTTTTTAATTCACCTAAATTTCTATATTATCTTACTAGGCTGAAAAAAGCCCGCAACTGTGCGGACTTAATCAATATTCCGAGACTTTGCCTAATTTGGATAGATATGTTTGCTAATACGACACAAATAGCTTTTGTTTTTTATTTCTTGATGCTGGTTGACGGGTTGAATGTCAGTAGCGATCGAGATTGTTGTAGTGAAGTTTTAGATGCACCCCTGATTGGGGTTAAGGATGCTTCACAGTTATTTAGGCTATTTGGCTTGAGTTTTTGCCCTCAGCGATCGCAGTAAAAAAATCTTACAACCCTGAATAGTTATAGGGCTGTCTCTTATACACATCTCCGAGCCCACGAGACCTCTCTACATCT
>CAWUOF010000441.1:0-4107 GCA_963923765.1 uncultured bacterium
TCAGATGTGTATAAGAGACAGTTACCCCTGTGGTGTAATTGGTAAACATCGCTTGTCGAGAACGAGTGTTTCTGGAGGTTCAAATCCTCTCAGGGGTACTGGGTAGCCAATTTATTTTAGGTAATTTATTATAAAAGGAGATGAAAATGTTAAAAGAGCGATCGCAATTTCCTAACCTACAAAACGATGACTTTCCCAGGTATATCAAAATCAAAACTATTTTGTGAACTATGCGAAAGAGAAATGGAACGTTTAACGGCCCATCACCTGATTCCTAGACAAAGTACTAAACGCCAGAAAATAGAAACAAGCCCAACGATCGATATTTGTTCGGCTTGCCATCGTCAAATTCATGCTTTATTTGATAACAAATACCTTGCTAAAGAATTAAATACCTTGGAAAAACTGAGGCAAGAACCACAAATGCAAAAATTTTTAGCCTGGGTGAAAAAACAAAATCCCCGGAAACGGGTATCAGTTCATCGCCAAAAATAAAAAAAATTTAGTTTAATTTAAGTAATTTCAGGAAAGTTAAATTCCTGCTTCCGCCTGAAAAATGCAGGTGTGATGTAATTAGTAACATGAGGCTCTTGTAAAGCTTTTATGCGAGGGCAGATCTCGCCTCCTGCTTGTAATTAAAATCCTATAATATTGGGAGAATTTAAAAACATGAAATTAGTAGCGATCGCTCAAGATACTTTAGATATTATTAAATCAGGTTGTTATTATTTAAATACGGGTAAAAAAATTAGTATTGGGGAAGATTTAAATACTTGTGTAGCGGCAACTAAATTATATGATGGGGATATTTTAGCCAATATTCAAAAGCAAGTAATTTCTAGCGATCGCCCCTTTACTGAAACTGAATTTATCGTTGTCAATGAAACAACTTTAATGGGAGCGGAACGCCTTTCTAAATCTAACTCTTTTCAAAAAATAGGCGTGCTTAATTTTGCTTCCGCTAAAAATCCTGGTGGTGGCTTTATCAAACAAAGGCGCTCAAGCCCAAGAAGAAAGTTTAGCTCGCAGTTCAGGACTATATGCTAGTTTAATTAAATGTCCTGAATACTATGATTTTCATCGTCAGCAAAAAAATTTACTCTATTCCGATCGCATGATTTATTCTCCAAATTGTCCAGTTTTTAAAACCGATAAAGGCAATTTATTAGAAACACCTTATCTTGTGGATTTTCTCACCAGTCCAGCACCTAATTATGGAGAAATAGCCAAAAAACAAACCCAAGATATAGAGAAAGTTTCTGATGTTCTCTATACTCGTGGAGCTAAACTTTTAAGTTTATTTGCGGCTAATCATTGTGATGCCCTAATTTTAGGTGCTTGGGGATGTGGAGTTTTTCGTAATAATCCTGCTGTTGTGGCGCAAATGTTTGCAGATTTATTATCTAATAATAGTCTATTTTATGGGAGATTTAAATACATATTGTTTGCTGTACTAGATTCTAGTAAAAATCAACAAAACTTAGCCGAATTTGAAACTAGATTTACCTAAAAAAATTGCGGATATGGTGTAAAGGTAGCATTTGAGTCTTCCAAACTCTAGGCACGAGTTCAAATCTCGTTGTCCGCTTATTATAATGCGGGTGTAATGTAGTGATTAGCATCTGAGTCTGCTAGTCTCAGCGCATGGGTTTGAATCCCATCATCCGCTTGATAGCTGATAACTATTTGAGAGTATAGCTCAATTGGATAGAGTATCAGGTTTCGACCCTGAAGGCTGTAGGTTCAACTCCTACTACTCTCGTTTGTTGGGAATGTAACTTAATGGATAGAGTACGAAGCTTCTACCTTCGGTTGTGTGGGTTCAAGTCCTACCATTCCCGTTTAAACTATTAGTTTTATGTACAGAGGTGAGTGAAATTGATTTATTAATTTTGGTAGAAATGGTAGAAATGGCGATCGCATTTTATAGCGTATCCTAACTTCCAAGAGCCTACATACTTTAGTACGAGAGGAACAGTAACACTGTCTTTAATCAGTGGGCGTTTGCCAACGGGGAGTGCGAAGAACCTGATAGGTAGGCTTGAAAGTAGCCATCCTTTAAAGAGTGTGTAAAAACTCATCAGCGGAGTCCCTCTAGTAGCTGAGAAAACGCAAAATGCTCTGGTAACTTGTACGCTATTTTATCTAAATTATCTCAATGCGATCGTATTTAAAAACCAAAAAATGGTTCTGTAGCTTAACTGGTAAAG
This sequence comes from uncultured bacterium, assembly GCA_963923765.1. GTDB lineage: Bacteria > Cyanobacteriota > Cyanobacteriia > Cyanobacteriales > CAWUOF01 > CAWUOF01. Next base: position 2,211 of record CAWUOF010000441.1, read on the forward strand.
CAGCTAACTGGCTGTTAGCAAGATGTCAGTTCAATTCTGACCAGAATCCACCAAAAATATGGGGTTATAGCTCAATTGGCAGAGCGCTTGCCTTGCACGCAAGAAGTTAGGAGTTCAATTCTCCTTAACTCCACTCATGGTGTTTGAAGCCAAAGCGGTAAAGGCGTTTGTTTGTGACACAAATTATAGCGGGTTCGACTCCCGTCAGACACCCTTATGGAAGATACCGCTAAATGGATGGCAACTGGTCTTGAAAACCAGGGCAAGGTGAAACCTTGGGGGTTCGATTCCTCTATCTTCCTTTTTCCACCGAAAGTCGAAAAGTGAGGCAATGTGCTGATAACGCATCATAGAAGGGGCAGTACTCGGTGGATTATTTGTAAATAAATAGCTGTATGGTAACAACATAAAATTATGTGTTACAATAATAATGATATAATTATATAGTGCTGTGATATTGAGTTAAATTTTCGCATTATGGTTATTCAGAAAGATACTGGTTGGGATGTAGGAGTTTATAACCGTAAAGGTGAACTTATACTTGTGGTTGAAATTAAAAATAAACTTTATACTTCCTCGGAGTGGGTAACAAAATTTCGTCGCAATATTTTGGCTAATGGAATTTTACCAAAAGTTCCTTATTTTCTAATGGTGTTTCTCGATAAATTTTATTTGTGGACTGATCAAGAAGCAAGATTAGATGAAAATGAGCCAACTTATGTTATTGATGCAAATTCGATTTTTCAGCCTTATTTTGAAAAAGCTGGTATCAAAAATAAGCAACAAATTAGTGAAGAAAGTCTTGAATTAATTTTTTCATCTTGGCTAACAACTATTCTGTATTTAAAAGAAATACCTAATGGGATAGATGCATCTCAGCGATGGCTTATTGATTCTGGTCTTTATGCTGCTATTGCTGGAGGTAGTTTACATTACGAGGTTGTTGCGTGAATATTTACGTTGAAACTAATTTTGTTTTAGAGTTAGTTTTTCAGCAGGAACAATGGGAAAACTGCGAACAGATTTTGCAAATTTGCGAAGTTGGACGTGCAAAAATTGTTATACCAGCATATAGTTTAGCCGAACCTCACGAAAAATTAAGCCGTCAATCAAAAAATCGTAGAGAACTTCAGCAATTGCTTAATACAGAACTAAGTCAATTAAAACGTACAGCATCTTATACATCTCGTATTCGTAGTATCCAAGATATTGCAAGTTTGCTAGTGCAAAGTAATGATGAGGAACGCCAACGTTTTGTAGACTATCGCGATCGCCTACTCAATAATGCAGAAGTTATTGCCCTTACTGTTGATATACTTATCAAAGCAGCAAGCTATGAAAATCCTTATAACTTAAAATCACAGGATGCTATTATTTATGCATCAGTTATTGATCATCTTTGTCAGTATCATCCCTCAGTATCTTGTTTTCTTAATCGGAATACAAAAGATTTTAATAATCCTGATATTGTTGATGAATTAAATAATTACAATTGCCGAATGATATCGCGATTTGATCATGGTTATGATTTTATTCGATCGCATCTACAATTATAATATCAGTCTATTTTCCCGATTTGTTTTTTTTCCATCAGAAGCCCAGTATAGAGTTTATTAATTCTGAGGTTTAATAATGCGATATCCTGATCCAAATATTTTACATCCTATGCAAGGTTTTCCCCAAATTTGTTTTATTAAAAATTCTGGGAATAATCCTAATATTATTATTGGTGATTATACTTATTACGACGACCCCGAAAATTCGGAAAATTTCGAGCGTAATGTTTTATATCATTTTCCGTTTATTGGTGATAAATTAATTATTGGGAAATTTTGTGCTATAGCTCGAAATGTAAAATTTATTATGAATGGCGCTAACCATGATATGGCGGGGTTTT
>CAWUOF010000442.1:0-4091 GCA_963923765.1 uncultured bacterium
GGCAGCGTCAGATGTGTATAAGAGACAGACAATATCCTAACGAACAAAATTTACAAGCCACTAAAAATTTACTGAGTTGGATTTTAACCAAAGGTCAAACCTTTAATGAAGAGTTAGAATACACAAAAATTCCTGATGATGTTGCTAAAAAAGTAAAGGAAGTTGTCAATACTGAATTAAGAGTTAGACCTTTTTAACAAAAACACAGCAGAAAAACAAAACCGGAATAACAAAAGTGCATAATCAAAAAACGTTTATACAAGAAGATATTGGGTTATCAACAAAAATTTGATTATGTTAATAACATTAAACTATTTTAATGTTGACGATAATGGCAATGCAATCATCGATGTTTATAATTTCAAATTACCTGAAAATTAGCTAATTATTATATCAGGTGGAAAATTAAGCAGGACAAAAACATGAGAAACTTTAATGGGGCATTTACTCTAACTTCCGTAATATTAAGCAGTAATGTTTTCATTTTATCGCCAACATTAGCCGCAGAAAATTTGCCGATCAATCCCCTGGAAAAAAATTTTTTAAATAATTCAAAAAATCCAATAGCTATACCCTTAGTTTCTCAGCTATCCAATTCTAGCGAATTACCCTTAATCAGTTTTCAGACAACCTCAAAAAATCAAGAAAATGCGAATCAAGAAATTGACAATTTATATGGGAATAACCCACCACCGGAATTAGAAAATATTATTAATGTCAATCAATTACAAGATATTACACCGGATCATTGGGCATATCAAGCCTTGGTTAATTTAGTAGAAAGATATCGCTGTCTTAATGATTTTAATAATGGGAAATTTAATGGAAATCGAGCTATTAATAGGTATGAATTTGCAGCAACTTTAAACAGTTGCTTAATGAGAATTACAGGAATGATAGAAGGCTTTAGCACAAAATTAGCTCGTCAAGAAGACTTAACAGTTATAAAAAGATTACAGTCAGAATTTCAACAAGATTTAGAAGCTATTAGAGGAAAAGTAGATAATTTAGAAGGACGAGTAGCTATTGTACAAGAAAATCGGTTTAATCCAATTACAATTTTACGAGGTACAGTAAATTTTAACATAGCTAGTGCTTTTGGAGATAAAAAATCAGTTTTACCTGGAAGTAAACCTAGAGAAAAAATAAATGACAATATGATCATGTCAGGGCGAGCAGTAATTAACTTGGATACCAGTTTTACTGGTAAAGATAGATTGCGTACCCAATTAGTAGCAGGAAATAATAATTCTTTAGGCTATAGTATCACAGGCACAAATATGACCTTGTTATCAGGGGCAACAAACACTAATAATAATATTAAATTAGGAACATTATTTTATGAATTTCCTATAGGTAATCGAGGCACAGTAGCTATTGCTCCTGTAGCAGATTTTCCTACCCGAATTTTTCCGGCTCTTAATCCTGTCAATTCCATATCAAACTTTGGTGCAGAAAGTCCTATCTACGCCTTTACTTTTGGTAGTGGTGCTATAGCTTACTATCGTTTCACAGACGAAATAGCCGCAGGTATTACTTATTTAACTACCACTAGTAATAATCCACAACAAGGTGTTTTTAAAGATCAATATGCTTTATTGAGTCAAATCAGTTATACGGCATCAGATAAATTCGCCTTTGGCTTTAATTATGGTCATTATTATTCTCCTCAGCCTAGTGCTACTATTAGCGTAACAGGTGGTAAAGGTAGTCAATTTACTGAATATCCTTTTGGTGAAAATACACCAACTAGTGCCCATGCTTTCGGTTTACAAGTTACTTATAAACTCACCAAGAAGTTAATATTAGGCGGCTGGGGTACCTATTTTAATGCTATAGCAGAAGGTTCACCTAAAATTAGTGGGTTAAATGGTGTTCGGGGTTCTAAAGCCGATATTTGGAGTTGGGCTGTTACTGCTGCTTTAACAGATATAGGTAAAACAGGCAGTCAATTAAATTTTGTGTTTGGGATGCCTCCTAAATTAATAAATAATGATGTGGTTTCTCGACGCGATCGCGACACTGCATTACATTTTGAATTATCTTATGACTACCCCATTACCGAAAAAATCACAATTACCCCTGGATTTTTGATGATTACTAATCCTGAACATAACTCAGCTAATGATAATGTTTGGATTGGTTTAGTTAGAACTTCTTTTTCTTTCTAAATATCAATAATTATCTTTGGTAAAAAAAATAAACTAACAATATGCTGTAAGTAATCCTGAAAAATAAATTATAAATTCCGGAATTGTCCCACTAAAATAAACGTTGTAGGGTATGTCAGACCCAAGATTTCAGCAATATAATCAGGGTTTAAAAAGCTGACGCACCCAAAGGATTGAAAATTATCGTGTCAAATAAAAGGAAAAATTTATTATAAATAAAGAAAAATCTCGGACGATCGATCCGTGCTAATCTCAACTTAAAGCAACAATGGCACATCAGATGAAATGGGCAAATGCCTTATCAACCCGTCCTTCCCTGGAAGCGGCAGTCGAAGAAGTCGTACAACAAACCCAAAAACTTTTGCAAGCAAGTCCAGATTTAGGGTTGGTCTTTATTTCCTCTGCCTTTGCTAGTGAATATTCCCGACTAATGCCTTTACTTAAAGAGCATCTTCAGCTACCCACATTAATTGGCTGTGGTGGTGGCGGTATAATTGGCATGAATCAAACCGGAGAAGCAGAAGAAATAGAAGGAGAACCTGCCCTGAGTCTGACTTTAGCCCATTTACCTGGAGTAAAAGTCCACTCATTCCATGTCTCGGCAGCAGATTTACCAGACTTAGACAGTCCCCCGGATAATTGGGTAGAGTTAATTGGAGTATCTCCAGCCGAAACACCGCAATTTATACTACTTGCAGACCCTATGTTTACAGGTGGTAACGATCTAATCCAAGGCTTAGATTTTGCCTACTCAGGTGCAGTAAAAGTAGGAGGCATGGCTAGTGGTGGCTTTGGTAGTGGTCAAATTGGTTTATTTTCTGACTATCGCCTATATCGAGAAGGAACAGTAGGTTTAGCTCTAAGTGGCAATATAGTTTTAGAAACAATTGTCGCTCAAGGATGTCGCCCCATTGGTCGTCCCTATCGGGTCACAGATGGAGAACGGAATATTTTGTTAGGACTAGAAGAAGAATCAGAAGATAATACCCCCAGCCGGAGTAGTCGATCGCATCCGCCTTTAGAACTATTAAGAAATTTAATCCAAACTCTGAGCGAAGAAGATCGCCTATTGGCACAAAATTCTTTATTTGTCGGCGTAGCTAGGGATGAATTTAAACAACATTTAGAACACGGAGATTTTCTCATTCGTAATTTGCTAGGAGTCGATCCTAAAGCAGGTGCCATTGCCATAGGCGATCGAGTTCGACCAGGTCAACGCATCCAATTTCATCTCCGCGATGCCCACACCTCCGCCGAAGATCTGGAAATGCTGCTGCGACGTTATCACGATAAAACCTTAACTAAATCTGCCCCCACAGGTGCGCTAATGTTTTCTTGCTTGGGTCGAGGTGAAGGACTGTATGGCCAACCTAACTTTGATTCCGGACTATTTCACCACTGTTTGGGTAATGTGCCCTTAAGTGGCTTTTTCTGTCATGGAGAAATCGGCCCTGTAGGTGGCACCACTTTTCTCCATGGCTATACATCAGTATTTGGAATTTTTCGTCAACCTTAAAGGATAATAAATAGCAAATGAAACTCCTAAAATTTTGTTCAATATACTGCTGAAGCGATCAAGCCATGACTATGAAACTAGAACATAATCAAATAGATGCTTTATACAAGCTATTCAACAAAGGTATTAGCCGTTCTAATACTATGTTGAAATATCTCAGCGAAGACTCCCCTGTTTGTTTAAAAATGTCTGCCCTCGAAAGCTTGTCGCCCCAAGAATTAATGAAAAAATTAGATAACCGCATCGGTACTAATCAAATTTCTTCTATGCAATTAGTTATTAATGGCGAAATAACTGGCATTGCTATGCTGATTTTTCCCAGCGATACGGCGACAACTATAGTAAATACTCTAGCTGATGAAGAAAGACAAAAACTTGACCAAGATGCCGTTAAAACCCAAACT
>CAWUOF010000443.1:0-4068 GCA_963923765.1 uncultured bacterium
TTTTTATTAAACATTTGCTGATAACGATTTTCGCTTTCGTTTTTGGCTATTTCAGCTTGTTTACGCAGTAAGTAATTATCTTTTAATGATTCACTAATATCTATAAATAATCCATCCCAAAAAATAGTACCGTTGTTTTGTATTTCTGGATGGGCTTGATTTTGTACTAATTTTATTTTTCCTGATGGTAGTATTAAACGTCCTTGCCATTCCCAGGTTTCTAAATTTGCGATCGCTTTTTTTAAAGAAAATATAAATTGTTGATTATCTTCTGGATGGATTATTTTAAACAGTTGTCTACTATTTTTCTGGATTTTTTCTGCTTCTATTTCGCATAATTCACTACAACCTGAACTAATATATGTAAAATATATTTCGCCATTTCCCAGTGCCGTAAATTGATATACCATTGCTGGCAAATTTTGTAAAATTTTATCTAGTTTTTCCCCACTCCATTGCAGTGCTAATGCTGGTTTTTGTCTTCGAGTTTTTAATAGTTCCATCTCTTGAGCAAACATATTTTTTCCTCTCTCGAATAAATTTTTGTGACCCAATAATTTCTGACATTTTATCTATGTATAGATTTGTACTATTTTTTATTTTATTGTTTTGATTTGGATTTATTTACCAGTTTTTTTAGCTGGTTTTCCTGTAATTTACTATTTAATAATATCCTAATCTTGTAGTGATTACCAGAGATTATCTATTAAAAAATACTTAAACTTTGAATAATCAGTTTTTTTACCTTAATATCAATGGTAAATTTTTTAAATTTTAAAAATATTTATATAACATTCTTTATCATTTTTTCATAATTTTTCGGGTAAACCAGGTTATAGTGTTGGCTGCAATTATTACATTTATTAGTTAAAAAAAAAATAAATAAAGACACTACCTAGTCAATGGTTTAATAATTTTATTGGCTAGGGAGAATTTAATATTTATAATAATAGCGATCGCTCCCTGATAAGTATTTATGACTTAAAATTTTTTCTAAAAAAATGAAAAAATTACTTGGGATTATTCCTTAACATAAATTCATATATTTTTGATTTTTCCTCAGATTGTTTGTTATAAAAGTAAATATAACCAGGTATAGAGGCACAAGAAAATGAGTATAAAATTTGGTCGAGAAATTTGTGGCGATCGACTTTTAGCTGCATCGCGAGAATGGCTAGTAACTAATGGCATTGGTGGCTATGCTTGCGGTACTATATCTGGTCAACTTACCCAGAAATATCATGGGTTATTAATAGCAGCTTTAAAACCACCTTTAGGACGTACCCTATTAGTTACTAAATTAGAAGAAACTATAGAATATGAGGATAATTTTTATCCGCTTTTTACTAATCTTTGGGCAAGTGGTAGTATTAATCCTCATGGATATAAATATATAGAAAGTTTTTGCTTAGAAGATAGTATTCCCACCTGGAATTTTGCCGTAGCTGATGCTTTATTAGAAAAGCGTGTGTGGATGGAAAGGGGTGCTAATACTACCTACATTAATTATAATTTATTGCGATCGAGTTTACCTGTTCGGTTACATATTAAAGTCATAGTCAACTATCGCGACTATCATCACTTGACAATTGGAAAGAAACAAAAATTTAAGATCACTCCCATTCCCCAGGGAATTTGTATCAATGCTTTGCCCGATGCTGTGCCTTTTTATGTGTTAGCTAATGCTGACCAATTTAATCTCAATTCAGAATGGTATCGCGGTTATAAATTAAATATAGAAGAATATCGCGGTTTAGATTGTTATGAAGATCACTTTTCTGCAATTACTTTTCAAACTCATATAAAATTTAACAAATCTTTAACAATAGTTGCTAGTACCGAAAATAATCCTAGTTTAGCTGGAGAAATAGCTTTAGCTAGTCGTCGTAATTGGGATGATAAATTATTAAAAAATTGTTATAAAAACCAAGAAAAACTAGAAAAATCAGCAAAAAATATAGAAGCAGATAAACTGATAAATAATAAAAGTTTATATCAAATACCTAGAGAAGTACCAGATTGGATAAAACAACTGGTAATAGCAGCAGATCAATTTATAGTAGATAGAGTTGTTACTAATTCCCCAGCCGAAACTATAGAAGGAAAAACCATAATTGCTGGATATCCTTGGTTTAGTGACTGGGGAAGAGATACTATGATTAGTTTACCTGGTTTAACACTATGTACTGGGCGATGGGAAATTGCTAAAGCGATTTTACAAACCTTTTCTAAATATATAGATAAAGGAATGATACCAAATCGTTTTCCTGATGATAACGAAACACCAGATTATAATAATGTAGATGGCACATTGTGGTATTTTCAAGCTATTCGTGCTTATTATGAAGCCACAGGCGATCGAGAATTAATATCACAACTTTGGTTAGGTTTAGCAGACATTATCCATTGGCATCAAAAGGGAACCCGCTATAATATACACTTAGATTCCGATGGTTTAATTTATGCTGGAGAAAGCGGTAGTCAACTAACTTGGATGGATGTTAAAATAGACGACTGGGTAGTAACACCTCGCGTTGGTAAACCAATAGAAATAAACGCTCTTTGGTATAATGCTTTGCAAACCATGATTAGCTTTGCTGATATTTTAAATAAACCCGCTACAGAATATCAACAACTAGCGGAAAAAACCGCCGCTAATTTTCAGCGATTTTGGTGTCAAGAAAAAGGCTATTGCTACGATGTATTAGATACCCCAACAGGCAATGATTTATCATTACGACCAAATCAAATATTTGCTGTATCCTTACCCTATAGTTCTTTTAATTCATTACAGCAACAACAAATAGTAGATATTTGTGCTAGAAAATTGCTTACTTCATCCGGCTTGCGTAGTCTTGCCCCAGCAGATCCCCAATATCAAGGGGAATATGGTGGCCCAAGAAAAAACCGGGATAGTGCCTATCATCAAGGTACAGTTTGGGGTTGGTTAATTGGCCCTTTTGTCCTGGCACACCTGCGGGTTTACGAAAATCCAGCCGTTGCCCAGCAAATTTTACAGCCAATAGCCCATCATTTAAATAATGCCTGTGTTGGCAGCCTTAGTGAAATTTTTGATGGGGATGCGCCCTTTTTTCCTCGTGGTTGTTTTGCCCAAGCCTGGACAGTTGCCGAAGTATTACGGGCTTGGGTAACTATTACTAATTATCACAAGGTTAAGATTTGATTAGGAAATTACTAAATATTTTTGCAAATTGTTGCATGATATTTACATTTTTTTTACACAATACCTATCTATAAAAAGCTAAAATTTAATTACTCAGTTAAACAGTTTGAGCCATGACAGAGCAATTAAGCCCATTCCAGCCCAAACTTCACCCTATTCTGCACCTAACTCTGGTTATAGCTATAGGTATTACTCTTATTTTAGCGGCACAATCTCTCGATTTAGAGAAAATTTCCCGCAATCCTTTTGCCTGGATAAACAGTCTCGGCCCTTGGTCGTCTGTTACTTTTGTTTTTATTTATATTTTGTCCACTATGTTACTTATACCAGCTACTTTTCTGTCTTTGGCTGGTGGAGTAATTTTTGGTGTGACTTTAGGTGTAGTTTACGTTACTATAGCTGCAACTATAGGAGCTTTAGGTGCTTTTTTTATTGGGCGATATTTTGCGCGTAGTTGGATAGAAAAAAAGATCGAACATAACGATCGCTTAAAAAATATTGATGCGGCAGTTGCGAAAGAAGGATGGAAGATAGTTTTTTTAACCCGTCTTTCTCCTGTCTTTCCTTTTACTGTATTAAATTATGCCTTTGGCGTTACTCAAGTATCTTTAAAAGATTATTTAGGTGCATCTTTTACTGGCTTAATTCCAGGCAGTATTATGTATGTTTATTTTGGTGCTTTGGCTGGAAATTTTGCTAGTTTTAATCATAAATCTTTTCCCACTAATTCTGGAGATTTAATGCCCCACGCTTTTAGTTTTATGGCTACAATAGCTGCTACTATTTATATTACCTGCTTTGCTAAAAAAATCTTAGCTGGTGAAGCTATTTCAGAAGATGAATATTAGTCACGAGGTGATATTACCGACTTATTTAATAGTTTA
>CAWUOF010000444.1:0-4057 GCA_963923765.1 uncultured bacterium
CCTTTTGTTGTTAATACAATAATCGGTATTTTCTTAAAACTATTATGCTGGCGGACAAATTCAATTACATCCATCCCATGCATTTCTGGCATATTTAAATCCAGAATCATTAAATCGATCGAATTGATCGCTAATTGCTCGACTGCCTCTAAGCCATTGCTGGCTTCATCAAATTTGACATCTGGCAAACTTTGCAATGATGCCATCACCATCCGACGCATTGTAGATGAATCATCCACCACCAAAATCTGTTTCATATTTCTCTCCTGCTTTGCTGGTTTCCCTGCTTTTGTACTAAATATTTTTTACATCAATATCCTTTACAAAAGTAAGTAATTATTAATAATAATTAACATTTTTTAATATAATTTTATATTACCTCAACTTTTTTTACGAAAATTTATTTTTGGGCAAGTAATGACTTTAATTTCATCACTACTAAAAAATTATAAACTCATTTCAGGTACTATAGCTACGATAAAATCTATAAGAAATTATAAATTTTTGTTGATTTTTTGGCCTATGAACCAGTAATTAAAATTAGAATAATTTTAAAATTCTCATAAAATATTTTATGGGACTAAATTCTTTTAGCGATTATTTGATATTGACACAGGTTGTACTAATTCACTATAAAAATACATGAAATATAGGATAAATCTGTGGGTGGTAACGAATTTATATTATTGCTGAATAAATAGTAAAAATCTAGGTGAAAACGTCCCTACATTTTGCTATAAAATTGTCACCAACATAAATTATTTGAATTTAAGGGGGAATTAACCTATAAAATATATTATCAATAGATAAAAATCATAAAATCTCCCTATGTTCATTAATTAATTGCAACTTTATAGTAAATTGGTATGATTATATAGCTAATATAAATATTTTATAATCAATGTTTTTATTTAAATTGATAATTATTTATAAGCATATTTATAAACATTGATAAAGTCGATAATTATAACCAGATACTTTTTGAATTGGCCCAGATTTATTAACGCATTTTTGCGCCTCTGGCTGCACTTGTGCAGAAAAATTTACAGTCCACATATCCACAGGTCTAGGAAAGTCTGCTAAAATTTGATGTAATCTATCTGTAATTAATTGAGTATTTTCTGATTTATGCACTAAAAGAAATTGGGGAAAATTGGCGGGAAAATTAGCGCCTAACTGTGGCAGTTTACCTAATTTATATAAATAATGTAACCGTTTTAATTCCCAGGCTATACCCATAATTTCTCCGGTTTGTTCATGGGTTTTTTGGACATTAGCGATTAAAACTGGTATTTTATCGGCGGTTAGTTGTTGTTGTAAAATTATCGGTGCTACTAAATCAGAGCGATCGGATTTTTGATAACCTAAATGATAAGCTACTGTTATTCCTCCTAATAATCCCATAATTAAAATTAGTATCACAGCTTTTTTACTAGCTAAAAAATAATTAATTTTTGGCAATGGGAAAAATACATGATTTTCCTGCCAATAAACAGCAATACTAGATGCTAAAAATAATAGTAAAGCCGGAAAATAAATAAACTGATAGCGAGCCGCCAAAGTTAAATCTGTTCTTTTTAAATAAGTAATACATAACATTACAAAAATAGCTGCTAAAATATATTCCCCTAAACTCCGCCAGCTTAAATTATTTTCTCCCTGCATTTGCATTTTTGCACCTTGCCAAAGAAGCGGTAAAGACACAATTAGAAAAAGTGCCATTATCCCACCACATATAATAGTAATTGGTAAAGGTTGTTTTTCCAAAGGCAATAATGACAGCATGGTAATACCCCCTGCCAAAATTCTCGCGATCGGTGCTAAGAAATTCTGTAAAATATTATCCTGATAGATCCATTCGGTAAGATTATTATCAGAAATATCTTTCCAAAATGGCAACCAAACTAACCCACCTATAAAACTACCTATAGCTACTAAATAAATTCGTAACCAAGGTCGAAAAATTAGGCTTTTTTTCTCTTTATCTGGTTGAAAATACGGCAAAATTATATTATTTATCCATAGCCTCATTAAAACTAAACCTTGAGCGCAAATACTTAAAGCAAAAAAGTAATGTACGGCAATTCCTAAAACATTTATTATTAACCAAGTTAAAGTTATAAATATAGATAAATTTTGGTGTTTTATTATATTATGATAGGCTTTAATAAAACAACCCAAAGCAGCCATTATTAACAAAATAGCTAACGTATAATGGCGGGCATCTTGAGCTAAATATACTCCAAAAGGAGAAACTGCCATCATTCCAGCCGCTATTTGTGCTATTACAATTGAATCAAAAACTACCCAAGCTAAACTAAATATAGCTGGTATTGCCACAACTCCTAAAATAGCACTAAGCGCCCTAGCAGCCCATAAAGAAACTAAACCTTGCTGGGGAGAAAATAATTTTAACCATAGATGAGTTAATATAAAATACACGGGCGGATGGGTACTTTCTGTCATTAAATTATTAATAACTGAATTAATACCAACTTCTGGGTTAGGCTGGAGAGGTTGTAAAAGAGTATCTATAGAAATTACTGTATTTAAAGGTACTGTCCGATAACTATTACCTAAACTAAAAATCATCGTGGAAAATTCATCTGCCCAAGGTGGTTTTTCTTCTAGTAAGGTAAAGCGTAACCAAGTACCTATAATTATCCATATTAATAATAATAGGGAATGCCCCCAAGCTTTAGGATGATTTTTAATATGGGTTTTTAGAGTTGTGATATTCATATTATGCCGGTAATGCCAGCAAGTATTATATCACAGACATTTACATGAAAGTTTTTTTTAGCAATAGGGGATAGTCAAGATTTTACAGTATTTTTGAGTATTGAGTTTTTTAGTTTAGTGTAGATGTATATTGTATTAATTACCATCACTAACACCCCATTCAAATTCCATTGCATAAATTTTCTCGATTAAATCATCAATTTCTATTTGATTAGAATTAGATAGTAATTCTTGAAAAATCTGTTGAGCATTAGTAAAAGCTGCAATACCTGTAGTATCTCCTAGATGAAATACTAATTTATCTATTTGACTTAGAGTAGCGGCTAAGAGTTGTAAAATAACCATTAAAACTCGATTACCACCATAAGCACCACAGCCCCAAAAGCCTGTATGAATAATTACTTTAGGTAAACGTTTAATTTCTAACCATGATTCGATTTTTGCTGCTATAAAACCAGTATATGCTGTTTTTAAAATATATTCAATTTCTGCTTGAGAATAAATTCCATAACCTCCGACGGGTGCTTCTATGGCTAAAATATTTGTAATGGTAGGCGGGTTAATAATTTCTATTGCTTGTTGAATAGCTGCTGGTGTGGCTTTGGCAAAGTTATTGCCATATAGTCCTAAAGGTCTTCCTTTTTTTGCATTAGGTTCGGTTGCGATCGCACATTTGCGCTCAACTCCACGAATAAGAATAGGTGCAGGTTCTCTATTTTCTACAGTCCAAGGTTTAATTTCTTTATCTATTAAAGCTTCCCGCAGAGAAGCTAGTGCAGGATGTTCCGTTACTTGCATTTCATCTTGAGCAAAAAGGGAACCTCCATAAGCATAAAAAAGATCTTTAGCAGCAAAATTAAGATACCATTCGATATCATTTTTGCTGTTATTTACCGATGTTTTATAGTCAAAATAACCGTTTTTTTGGTCAAATTTGGTATTGTTTTCAGAAATAGATAATACTTGGGGAATTTCCATAGCATTCCATCGGGAAAATATTAGATTTCCTTGATGTTTGCTACCAGGTGGGCAAGTCATATTATAAACAATTTGTTTGTTTTGGTTATAAATTTTGGGTGGGTAAGTATCTATTAATTCTTGGGTATTAAAAGTATGGCGACAGATAAGAGAATTTAAAAAGTTATCCATAGATATTTATACCAGTTTTTTTGGGAATTTGTAGGCTATTTTATCGATTAACTTAGGGCAGGTTTATTATGGTTGTTTTTGGTATGATAAATTATCGTTGTAATCTGCTAATAGATTGTTGATGTCATTAATATTATATCAGCAAATCAGATATTTTTTATTATTC
>CAWUOF010000445.1:0-4049 GCA_963923765.1 uncultured bacterium
AATATTGTTAAATCAAAAATACATAAATTAATTAAAATCATATATAATATAATGGCCAGCTATAAAAATATAATCAAATAAAAAGCTGGTGGTAAAAATTAGAAAAATATGAGATGAAATAGGAGAATTGTCAATGAGTACAGTAAAAACGATAGCTGTTGTTACTGGTGCAAATCGTGGTTTAGGGTTAGAAACTAGCCGACAATTGGCATTAAAAGGAATTCAGGTTATTCTGGGTTGTCGAGATGAAAATAAGGGTAAAAATATTATTGAAGATTTTAAAAAAGAAGCGTTAAATGTAATTTATTATCAGCTTGATGTCAGCAATACAGAAAGTATTGATAAATTTGCTCAATTTATTCGGAATGAATTCGGGCGGTTAGATATTTTAGTGAATAATGCGGGAGTTTTTTTAGATGATAGGTCTGAAAAAGAAAGTAGTATTTTTAATGCTAAATTAAGTACATTTCAGGAAACATTTGCTACTAATGTATTTGGGCCTTTTTTACTTTCTCAAGCTTTAATTCCCCTAATGAAAGTAAATAATTATGGTAGGGTTGTAAATGTGTCTTCAGGATTAGGACAACTATCAGAAATGATAGGTGGTTATCCGGCATATCGCACATCTAAAACTTCATTAAATGCGTTAACAAGAATATTTGCTAGTGAATTACAAGGGACAAATATTTTAGTAAATTCAGTGTGTCCGGGTTGGGTAAAAACGGATATGGGCGGCCCAAATGCCATGCGATCGATAGCTGAAGGAGTTGATACAATTGTCTGGTTAGCAACACTACCAGATGGCGGGCCGACAGGGGGATTTTTCCGTGATCGCCAGCCTATAGAGTGGTAATTATATAATATTGATTATGGCGATCAATAGATTTTTCTATGACAATATATTAACTAGGCGATCGCCATAAAAACCAATAGCTAGTATTAAAAGCCAAAACGGAAGTAATATCTATGTCAAATCCGAAAATTTTAGCATTTGCAGGTAGTACCCGCATCGACTCTTACAACAAGAAATTAGTAAAAATTGCCGCAGCGGGAGCATCATCGGTAGGGGCAGAGGTGACATATATTGATTTACGGGATATACCAATGCCTTTGTTTGATGAAGATTTAGAAAAAAATGAACCCCTACCTAATAATGTGCGAAAATTTAAAGATTTGCTATTAGAAAGCCAAGGGCTATTAATCGCTTCTCCTGAATATAATAGCTCAATTACAGCCGTGTTAAAAAATGCGATAGATTGGGCATCTCGTTCAACTGGAAAGGAACCCAGATTATCTTGTTTTACTAATAAAGTTGCGGCAATTATGAGTACAGCGACTGGTGGTTTAGGAGGGTTGCGAGGTTTAGTACATTTGCGTTCTATTTTAGGCAATATTAACGTAATTGTTTTACCGGAGCAAGTGACAATTCCTAATGCTACAACTGCTTTTAATGCTGATGGTAATTTAATAGAATTAGATAAACAGAAAGCAGTGGAAAATTTAGGAAAAAATCTCACTGAGATAGTAGCAAAGTTAAACAGATCAATATTTTATGTTTGGATAATTTCGGATCGCTTTATAGTTATTGGTGATAGGAGGTGATTGATAATATTTATAATCAGATTTATTATGTTTTTCGATAAATCACCTGATCATTACAGCCCTAATCACAAATTTTTCCTTATCTTCCTGAATAGATAAATTTTGATTGTTAAAGATAAGGTAGAGTTGGATGGAGTAAACTAGAATGAGCGATCTTTCTTTATTGGCGATCGATATCTTAAACAAAGGGCAAAATACTATTACAATTCCCTCGCCACAGTCCCAAAAGCAAATAGATATAGTTGCGGAAGTATCTCATACAGAAGAAAATAAAGCTCAAAAACATATTCCTAATATAGAAATTAAACTTCCGGAATTTAGCCAAAACAAATCAACTATTAATCGTAATTTACGGGCTTTTTTACCATCGAATAAACCTAAACCTGTATCTGGATCCCAGTTATATTATCAGAGATTAGCAGCAATTAAAAACGGAAAAATTTACACTCGTTTACCTGTGGATAGTTATTACTCATTTTGGTCGGAAGCATTTACCCAGCCAACTTATCAAGATTGGCAATGGCTTTTGGCTAAAGAAGCTAAAGCTATAGCAAAAGGACAAGGTTCTAATCGTTTGGCAATATTATTAGGAGATTCCCTCAGTTTATGGTATCCGATCGAAGGCTTACCTAGTGGGAAAATATGGTTAAATCAATCAATTTCTGGAGATACTACGGAGGGAATTTTAAATAGATTGCATTTTATTGAGTCAACTCGACCAAATAAAATTTATGTTATGGCAGGAATTAATGATTTAAAACAGGGTTATAGTGATAGTAGTATTTTAGATAATTTCCGATTAATTATGCAAGAATTACGTCAACAACACCCACAGGCACAAGTTATAATTCAGTCAATTTTACCAACTCGTTATAGTAATATTTCTAATAGTCGTATTCGCTATATTAATCAAGAAATTGCCGCGATCGCTAGGGAAGAAGGCGCTACTTATTTAGATTTATATTCCTATTTAAGCGATAGGGAAGGTAATTTACGTTGGGAATTAACTACGGATGGTTTACATTTAAATTATCGTGGTTATGCTATGTGGCAATTGGCACTACAGCAAGAAGAGTTTAAAAGTCCTTTAAAAAGTAGTAAGTAAAAACGGCTTGTTATTCATAAATTTTTGAGCAAAAACCAAGTTTTTACTACAAATATATAGGGGCGGGTTTGGCGATGGTTTTTAGATTTGGTAAATAACTTTAATCAACCCGCCTATAGGTGTCTATAAATAATATTAGCATTTTTTTAGTTAGATGTTTGCTGCTCACCTGCCAATTAATGCAGCCCCATCACCAGATAAATTTTATATTTAAAATATATACAGGTAAATGGATTTTATTATAAAATAATATGAGCTTACCAAAACTTACTAAACTCTGTAAATAAAAATATGGATCTTAATTACTTATTAATTTGGATAGTATGTATATCTTGCATTTCAATTTTAATCTATGCTTTTCGGTTTTCTACCTCCTATACTCGCGGCTGGATAATAGCCGCATTATTAGTTTTATGCACTATCATATTAAACGCTTATATATATCCATCAATAGCTGGATTTATCGGCGCATTTTTTTGGATGTTTTTAATACTTATTCCTTTAATTGGTTCCAATCAAATTAATAAACTAGCAGCTAAACAACAATATAGCCAAGCGAGAAAATTATCAATAATTTTAAGTTGGTTACATCCTGCCGATGGGTGGCGAGAACAGCCAGAGATTTTACAAGCGTTAGAAATGGGAAAACAGGGAAAAATAAACGCAGCAATTACTATTTTAAACCGGCATAAAAACGCTCAAACTCCCATAGGTAGAGATGCCACAGCTACTTTATATCAAATGAATGGTCTGTGGGAAGAATTATTAATCTGGATTAGGATAAATTTATCAGAAACGGTTTTAGATAAAGATTTTAATATGTTATTATGTTATTTGCGATCGCTAGGAGAAACAGGGGATTTAAATGGGTTATTAGCAGCTTGCGATCGATATCAAAATACCCTAGATAAAATTAATAATTCCATTACCCAAAATTTAGCTCGTTTATTTGTCTTTTCCTTTTGTGGCCAAAAAGAACAAGTAGAAAAATTATTTAACGGTCCTCTATCTTTATATTCTCCCAACATTCGCACATTTTGGTTAGCAACAGCGGATCTTGCTGCTGGTAACGAAACATCAGCACAGGAACAACTATTAACTATTCGTAATAACGAAGATATTCGCATTCGTAGCGCCATAGAAAGGCGTTTATCCCAGCCTATTATTAACCCCGAAACAGTATTAAACGATGATTCTAAACAAATTTTATCGCGTTTAGTTACCGAATTAGAACACGAGGCGAGATACAGTGTTAGAAGTGACTTTAGGCAAAAAAAAGCGCTAGCAACATTTACCCCTGTCTCTTATACACATCTCCGAGCCCACGAGACCTCTCTACATC
>CAWUOF010000446.1:0-4049 GCA_963923765.1 uncultured bacterium
AACCCTAACCATGCTCTTTAATCTAGCTTTAGCTTCATAATACTTAACAATACATCGATAATATAATAGGGCACAGGCAATAATGATGAAAGTTGGTTAGTTGATGTTTTGCTGTATATGTTATGTATTTTATGAAATCTAAAATATAAGCTGATTCAGGTATAAAATATTTATTTAAATTTAACCAATTTTTGACCCTCTGTATTTTTTTGCTACTAGCAGGTTGTTATAAAATTGAATTTATAGTTAGTTGAATTTTGATGAAAATATTTATGGTTATAGTCCAGGAAAAGCGAAAACAATACAACAACTGTTTTTATAATTTTGAAATACACCTACTTGATTTATTATTAATGTAAATTTTTAAGATAGAAAATTTTTAATATCTGATGTTACATCAAAGTATGGTATTTATTATTGATATAATATGCAGATAAATATTAATGATTTTTTTGGCTGATTTTTTAGATAATATGAAATATTTACAAAGTTTATAATTGCTATTTAAAGTTATTAATAAATTTATATTTTTATTGACAGGATAGATTGATATTTTAAACAAAAATCAAGAAATGTTAGAGGAATTTTTCTAGCGATCGCTATTTATTATTGTGTCCAGAAAAACCAACCAGCATAAAAATCCAGTATATAGCAAAAAAATTATAGAAAATCTATAGAATTACAACAGCCAAGCCAGCCAATAATCAGATTTATTGATATTTCGGGCAATTTTATCAGCCGAAACTAAGAAATTTATCAGGATAAACAATATCATAAAATCAAAATCGCCCTTAATATATATTAATAACCCATTATAGGACTGATGCAACTGGCACAATCGGTAGGGTAAATTATGAAGTAGTATATCCTGATGCGATCGCGGAAATATTGCGTCTGACATACCCTAACAATTAATTTCAGTGTGATAATACATAAGTCCTAATCATTAAAAAAAAATATCCGCAGTGACATCCCAGGAGCAAAATTTATGGGAATGACCCTCACCGAAAAGATCTTAGCCCGCGCTTCCGGTCGAAATGAAGTCCAACCGGGAGAAAATATCTGGGTAAATACAGATGTACTGATGACCCACGATGTGTGCGGGCCAGGAACTATCGGCGTATTTAAACGGGAATTTGGGGCAGATGCCCAAGTATGGGACAAAGAAAAAATAGTTTTAATTCCCGATCATTACATTTTCACAGCAGACGCAAGAGCTAACCGCAATGTAGATATTTTGCGGGAATTTGCCCAAGAACAAAAGATTAAATATTTTTACGATATAACCGATCGCGGTAACTTTAAAGCCAACCCCGACTATAAAGGCGTGTGTCATATCGCCCTAGCCCAAGAAGGACATACTCGCCCTGGTGAGGTCTTATTTGGGACAGACTCCCACACCTGTAACGCGGGTGCCTTTGGACAATTTGCCACAGGTATTGGCAATACTGACGCTGCTTTTATTATGGGTACCGGCAAACTCCTGATTAAAGTACCCGCTACTATGCGCTTTATCCTAGATGGAGAAATGCCTAATTATCTGTTGGCCAAAGATTTAATCTTGCAAATTATTGGTGATATTAGCGTCGCCGGGGCTAATTATCGGACAATGGAATTTGCCGGGGAAGCCATATCGCGGATGTCAATGGAAGAACGGATGACCCTTTGCAATATGGCGATCGAAGCTGGTGGGAAAAACGGTACGATCGCTGCTGATGAAACTACCTTTGAATTTGTCCGCGCCCGTACCAATAAACCCTTTGAGGCAGTTTACACCGACTCTGACGCGAAATTTTACAGCGTTCATAACTACGATGTTTCCAAATTAGAACCCGTAGTCGCTAAACCCCATTCCCCCGACAATAAGGCTTTAGTCAGAGAATGCCGACATATCAAGACCGATCGAGTATATATCGGCTCCTGCACTGGTGGCAAAACCTCAGACTTTCTCAGTGCAGCCCGCATTATTAAAGGTAATGAAGTTAAAGTCCCGACTTACTTGGTCCCTGCTACTCAAAAAGTTTACGAAGATCTCTTTACTATCAAATACGACGGAAAAACTTTATCGGAAATATTCCTGGCTGCTGGATGTATCGAACCTGCTGCCCCTTCCTGCGCTGCTTGTTTGGGAGGCCCGAAAGATACCTTCGGTCGGTTAAATGAACCAGAAGTTTGTGTTTCTACAACTAACCGCAATTTCCCTGGTCGTATGGGTAATAAAGAAGCCCAAGTTTATCTGGCTTCTCCCTATACTGCCGCAGCTTCTGCATTAACGGGATATATCACGGATCCTCGGGAATTTTTGGCTTAAGTTTGTAACAATAATTCCGCTCAGTTAGTTATCTGTTATTATGGCTAAATTTGCAGTTGGGATTGTGGTTAATATATAACAATCTATAAGATTGAAAATTGACCATAGTTGGGAAGGTTAGATGTTAGATTGTGGATGCAAGGATTATATGTAACAATCGATATAATGTCAGATGGACGATTTGAGACTGCAAAACCCCAAATCCTTGCATTCCCAATCTCTAAGCCTAAATCCTTGCATTCCACTAAGATTATTGATGATAAGCTAAAAAAGCTTCTACTTCGGCGGAGTTAGGTTGAGCGGCGATCGCTCCTAATTGAGTAGTGGTAAGAGCGCCAACAGCACTAGAATATGTTACTATACTTTTAGCTACTTCTGGGTGATAAATATTTTTAATTCCATGTTGACATAATTTATGGATAAAACCAGCTAAAAAACTATCGCCTGCGCCAGTAGTATCACGGGCTATAACAGAAAAAGCTGGTATTTTTCCCTCGGTTTCTGATAGATAGTAAGCACAACCTTTTTCACCTGCGGTGACTAAAACACCTTCAATATGACCGATACGTTCAGCTATTTTAGTCGGATCGGTAGTGGCAAATAACCATTCGGCTTCCGTATCGGAAAGTTTCAGGAAATCTACATATTGAATCAATTCATAAATTTTCTGAACTGCTACACCAGGTTCT
Organism: uncultured bacterium; assembly: GCA_963923765.1. Taxonomy (GTDB): domain Bacteria; phylum Cyanobacteriota; class Cyanobacteriia; order Cyanobacteriales; family CAWUOF01; genus CAWUOF01. The sequence continues at coordinate 3,001 of CAWUOF010000446.1, forward strand.
GGCCAAAACATGGGACGCCAATTAATATCAACTAGGATTTTTAGATAATATTTTTCTGCTAATTCTAAGGCTTTATTAATGGCAGCCGAAGTTTCGGGATAGGCAAGTTCGAGTGTTCCTAAAACTAGATATTCTGCATTGGCAAATAATTCTTCTGGTAGTTGATCGCTTTGTAAAAAGGTGTCGGCAAAATTGGTAGTGGGAATATTGCCAAAGCCTGCAAAGGTGCGATCGCCATTCGCCGATCGCAGTACATATATTTTTCTGGTAGGTGCCGAGGCGTGACGTTGCACGCCTTCTATTGATACACCTATTTCCTGCAACATATTTATTAAAGCATTTCCAGCTTCATCAGAACCCACACACCCAATAAATGCTGCTGGGGTTCCTAATTTGGCCAGGGCACAAGCCACATTTGCCGGCGCACCTCCAGGATATTGTATCCAGGATTGCACTTCTTCTAGGGTTTGGCCGGCTCGATCGGCCAAACAATCAAATAAAATTTCACCGAGACAGAGTACACGAGGATGGGGCATAATAGCCTTCTTTGATTAGATATTTGCAGACAGCTTATAGCGGATTAACGATTACGGAAAATTCAATACAGAACAGTTACAATAGCTCATCTAGTGTAAGCGATCGGTAATTATTTTTGCGAATTGCCTAGCTGATCATAAATCTTAAAAATTTATATTAATTTTTTATTCTCATTTATTTAATTTGTGGTTCATTTTTGCCCGTGCCCTCGGTTAGTTACCCGTTTAATTTTTTAATTTATTAAATACTTTACCGAAAATTTATAATACATATAAATATTTTTTGGGCAAAAAAATCAAATAAAATTTATTGAATAATTAAGATAATTTATATAGAAATCATGCTGCTAATAAGTAATATTAATTAAATTATTTAAATCATTTAAATTGGCTGTAGTACTTAATTATAACTTTTTATAAATATTTATTGCTATAAATTCTTATTTGGTAGGATATTAGGTGGCGATCGCTTGCTAAAAAATAACCTGGTTAGCTGCTCTTGTTTCCCTTTCC
>CAWUOF010000447.1:0-4045 GCA_963923765.1 uncultured bacterium
GATGTTTTCTTAACAAGAAATGATTATTTTTTTAGTTTCGCAAGAAGTCTAGTATTAATTTTCCGGCAATAACTCTAGTCCAAAAGTGTAAAATATTTGATACTAGATGTTAAAAAAACTGAAATATATAAACCGGCCAATACCCTTTTAAAATACTTATAAAATTCAATTTTTTGGGCTAACTTCACCTCGATCGCCCTTAGCTGTAAACGGTTCAACTAAAGATAAACCTAACACTTGCAAACCCAATTTTTCAAACCAAGGCACAGCTAAACCCCAGCGCATTTTTGTGAGGAAAAATCTTTCAAAAGCTAATTTTATCCAACTTACCCAACGTCCTTGTAAAGCCACTGCTTTGCGTCGTTTTCCTGTTAATGGATCTGGTAAAACTGGACTGGCAATAAAAGCAATTCCTGTATCACCAAAATCTGCTAAACAAATAGCTTCTAAAGTAGGTTTCACCGGAATTCCAGAAATTTCTCCTAGTTGCAAAGCAATATTATGAACAGCCGCTATTGCCATTGCTTCTGACATTTGACCGGTTTTAGGAACACCTAGAGGAATTGGAGTTTTTTCTGGGGGAATTATTTGGACAGCAACACCAGCAGCATAAATAGAATCAAATTTGGGATGCTGACAGGTAGGTAACACAGGTATAAATCCTTTTTCATCTCCCAAACCAGGAAATTTTCGCGCAAAATGCGGCCCTCTAAAGGCGGGTAAAATCATGGAATAGTTAAAAGGAATATTATCGCCATTGGCACAAGTAATTTTATCAGCAAAAATATGGGTAATAGCGGTATTTTCTATTAATTTAATTTCTCGATTTGCCAGCAGATTTTTTACTAATTCTGCTGAATTTGCCATACCACCAACTCCTAAATGTCCGGCGTAGGGTTCTGGTGTAATCAGGGTAATAGGTATCTGTTGGCGTAGGTTATATTTTCTCAATACAAAATCTGCTAACATAGCAAATTCGTAAATCGGCCCAAAACAGCCGGCTCCTGGCATTGCACCTACTACTAAATTTCCCCTATTTTCAATAAATTTTAACCATGCTTGACGGGCAATTTCGGCGTGATGGGGATTACAAACTGAGTGGGTATTACCGCCCTCTGGACCCAATCCGGGTATAACATCAAGGGCGAGTTCTGCACCGGTGGCAATTATGGCAAAATCGTAGGGTATGATGCTGTTACCTACTGTTATTTCTTGATTGATTGGATCGAGTTGCGTTACTTCTCCGATTATTAAATCTATGCTGCGATTATTTAATAATCTCTGCCTATGCTTTTCTAACGCTTTTTTGATATCAATTTGTACGTTAGATAATGTAGTTAATCCTAATGTTACCCAAGGTAAGGAAGGAATAAAGGTAAATTTAGGTGATGGAGAAATTAATGTAACTTGATGCGATCGAGAAAGTAAGTGTCTAAGTTCGTAAACGGCTGGTAAGCCAGCAATTCCAGCACCTATTACTACAATTTTAGCCATTTAAATCTAAAACCCCCACTCAGTTACGAATTGTCCAGTTACGAACTATTATCACCAAACATTAAATAAATTATTTTTTCCATTGCATAAATTTAATGTAATTTCCTTCAAATTCTTCTCCTTTTATCATGCGATTCCAATAAACCCAGGGTAAAACATCGGTTTTCATTTTCCACATTATCCAGCGTTCTTTCATGGGATTTAGGGGAAAACTAGACATTACTTTACCAGTATAACCATCAAATTCTGCCATGATGGTTTTATCGTATCCTGTAATTAATGGGCAACAAGTATAACCATCATATTTATAATTTAATGGTTTGCCTGCCATTAAAGTTAATAAATTTTCGGCTACTACTGGCGCTTGTTTACGAATTGCGGCTGCCGTTTTGGAAGTTGGTAGGGAAGAGGCATCTCCTAAACTAAATACATTGGCATAACGATTATGTTGTAGGGTATATTTATCTACATCTACCCAGCCATAGGGATTATTTGGTATGGCTAAAGGACTTTCTTTAATAAAGTTAGGGGCACTTTGGGGTGGTGCAACGTGAATCATATCATATTTGTAGCTTATCTCATCGGCTATTTTGCCTTGAGCGTCTAAAACATCAAATATGGCTTCTTTGCTGTCTGCTTTAATTTCTTTGAGGTTGTGTTGGAATTTTACTTGTATTTCCCTGGTTTTGACTATTTCATCTAATAGATTTGAATATTCTGGTATAGTAAACATTTTGGTTAGCGCTGTTAAAAACATGACGTTACTGCGCTGACGTACTCCTAATTTACTGCGGAATGTATCATCTGCCATGTACATGATTTTTTGCGGCGCACCTCCACATTTAATTGGTGTAATGGGAAAGGTAAATAAGGCGTTCCCGCCGGAAAAGTTTTTAATTAGTTCCCAGGTGTAAGGTGCATATTTTGGCGAATAATTACTGGTGACTCCATTTTTCCCGATCGCCTCTGGTAGTCCTTTAATTAAATGCCAATTTATTTGTATTCCCGGACAAACAACTAAATATTTATACTTTACTTCAATTCCTGCTTGAGTAATTATTGCATTGTTATCGGGTTCTAATTTAATAACTTGATCTTTTATCCAAGTTGTTCCCGCCGGAATTACATTTTTTTCGGTTTTAACTGTATCTTCAAGTTGAAATACTCCTCCCCCTACTAATGTCCATCCTGGTTGATAATAATGATTATCTGCTGGGTCGATAATAGCAATGTCTAAGTTGCTGTTTTGTTTCAACAGTAAGGAAGCTGTGGTAATTCCTGCTGCTCCACCGCCGATAATTACGATTTGATGATGGACGGTTTTACTAATGGGAGGATTTACAGATAATGTGATTTCTGGAGATGTTTCTGAGGTTGAATTTACCATATTTTTTAGGTTCTGAAAAAAAAAGTGTTATCGATCGCTGTCAACAAAACTTTTAACTACTTAAGTAAATGTACTTAAATATTTAATAAATGTTTTGTTATTTTTATCTGGTGCATATTAATAGTCGCACAAAAACATTATTTTAACTATGCTTTAACTATGCAAACATTAATATTTTTTGGTTATAGCCAACAGAGGCGCAAATATTATCACCATAATTTTTTGCGCCTTTGAGATGCACCCTTATTATTAAATACTACTATATTAGTATATAGTCATTAATATAATTACAAATAAAATCAAGCAATTTTTCCATAATTTTTTTATCCTTACTCCATCCCAAAAATATTTTTAGAGATTATGGAAATTATTGAGCAAAATTACTTATTGACAAAGTTGGTTTTATGTGAGTAACATAACTATATAGTTATATAATATATATAAAAAAATAACTCAATAGCTAAATAAGGAGTTTTTATAATGGGCAAGCTAGTTGACCAACTAAAACAAGATATTCAATACCAACATGGGATGAATGCCTGCCTAAACTGTGGTATTTGTACGGCAGTTTGTCCAGCAGCAGAGGTTTATGACTACTCGCCAAGAGAAATAATGAACATTTGCCAAAATGAGGATGAAGAATGGCTAATAGAGTTACTAAAGTCAGACAAAATTTGGTTTTGTGGGCAATGTTTTTCTTGTAAACCTAGATGTCCGAGGGGAAATAGTACCGCGACTGTTATTCTGGCTTTGCGTCGTCTTTCGGTTCGTCACGGTTACTTTGCTGAGTCAGAAAAAGGCAGACAACAATTATTTGCTAAACGAGTATTTGGGGAAAATTTATTAAAAAGAGGCTATACATTAGTAGCAGAAAATATTACCCCTGCTCATTTTCCAGAACTTGGAGAAAACTGGGAATATTACTACGAAAATATGGCAGAAATGCGGGAATGGTGGGATGTACCAATGGACTTAGAAAACAGCCCTGGTTCCCATCGAGTAATTCCTGAAAAAGACATGGAAGAATTACGGGCAATTTATGAAGTAACGGGAGCGATCGAGTTAATGGAAGCCGTTGAACAAGGCATGGAAAAGAAACTCGGTAGCAAAGCAGAAGTTGAAAAATACTGGCAAAACTGGGTAGAAACTGCTGATAGCAGAAAC
>CAWUOF010000448.1:0-4044 GCA_963923765.1 uncultured bacterium
ATTTATAACTAAAATAAGTAAGTTAACCATCTGACGCACGCTACTATTGTTTTATAATAACCGCCTGGTAGGGTGCGTCAGACCAAAATTTATAACTAAAATAAGTAAGTTAACCATCTGACGCACGCTACTATTGTTTTATCCCAGGGAAGTACTTTATATTTGGCTTGGCTATTTACTGCTAGTTTAACCAAATTAATCTAATTTACAACAAATTACAGCAAAATCTAAGAAATATTTTACAGGAGCTTGCTATGACATCTCAATCTGAAAAAATACCTAAAACTAGGTTGGGATTCGTTGCTAACTTGGGCATAGCACTTTTAGCTTTGGCTGGGACAATAACTATGCAATGGACACAACTAAATCGATCGTCTATTTCAAATTTGACCCCTAGCCAACTTGATCAACAAGAAGCTCAACGTCTTAAACTTCTTAATCAATTACCTACTTTGGGTTTTGATAATTTAATCGCCAATTTGACTTTTTTAAATTTTATACAATATTTTGGCGATAATGATGTACGATCGGAAACTGGTTATGCTACTAGCGTTAATTATTTTGATGTAATTACCCAAAGAGATCCTCGGTTTATTGAAATTTACCCTTTTCTAACTACTGCTATTTCCTATTATGCAGGTAAACCAGAAATAACAATCAAATTTATAGATCGAGGCACTAATGTTATTTCCCCGGAAAAACAACCCCAAGCCTATTTAGTATGGGTATATAAAGCCCTTGATCAATTGCTACTTTTGGGAGATATTCCTGGCGCTATTCACTCCTATGAAATGGCAATTAAATGGGTGGCGGGAACTTCGGCAGCAGATGCCGGACCTTTTTATCAGCAAAGTGTTAACTTTCTTAAAAAAGATCCGGATAGTACCCAAGCGCGTTTTTTGGGGTGGAGTCAAGTTTACTATCAATCAGTGGATAAATACCCAAAAGAAAGGGCTAAACAAGAATTATTAAAATTGGGGGCAAAAATGCAAACAACTCCTGATGGTGAAGTGCATTTTATTTTACCACAATCTAAAATGAAATAAAGCATAAAATTATCTACTGACAATTTGTTAATAATTTTCTATTTTTAGTAAGCTGTTTGATATTTCCACAGCTTATTTTTATTTTATATCTTCTGTTGCTAAGATAATTTCCCTAGCTAATGTTTGATTAGCGACTGCTTGAATTGTAGACAAAGGAACTTGATAAAAATATTCATGGCGAAATTGCTCTTCAGCAATAGCCACTAAAAATCTTTCTATTTTTTCCTGTTGTTTTAAGCCTGTATTGGCTAAATTTTCTGATAAGGTGATATGAAAATGTCTATCTATATAGGATATTTGAAAACCAAACTGTTTTAATGCTTCTAAACCTAAATGTAAAGTTAGATCACTAATACCGAGTTTTTCTAATAGTTGTATTCTGGTGACAGTTTTACCCGATCGACTGAGATATTTAGCAATTCCTACTAATTTTTGCCAAGTTACTACAGGGGATATTTTTGCAGGTGGTGTAAAGGCGATCGCTATTGGCTGTTGTCTATGTATAGCTTGCCGAAAATGTATTTGTAATTCATTCCAGCTATTCGGACATCCTCGAATTATGACAATTTCTTGATTATTGAATTTTTGCTTATTATTTTTTATATTTAGATTTCGCCAGTCTAAAATCGATTCTATTTGATTAATATTAGTATTTTTTCTAGGATTTTCTGATAATAATTTTTTGACAGCAATTAACCGCACTTCGTAGCATTCTTTATGGGTATTATAATCTAATTCTACTATACAATCACATCTACCTTGGGGAATTTCCTCTTTATAATGTCCCCACCAAATACCAGGAAAAGATTTTTGAGTAGAATCATCTCTAATTACAAAATTTGTTTTAATATATTGAACGTTGTTCCTTTTTATATCTTTTTGATTACAATTATTGTAATTGGAAAAATAGCAATTTTGAATTAATATTTTAGGAGTAGGGTTTCCCATGCCAAAAGGTTCTAAACATTTTAATTCTCTAAATAATTCTTGTCCTAATTCTGCTACAGTACAAACTAAATCTGCTTGAATAGAGGTAAATAAATTATTAACTTCTATTCCTAATTGTTGGCGTAGTTGTCGATTAATAGCTTCTGTAAATACAGGTATATTTTCTACTGGTAAACTTAATCCAGCCGCAAAGGGATGTCCGCCAAAACGATCTAATAAATGGGATTGAGAAAAAACTAATTGATAAAGGTCAATTTCTCCAAACGATCGAGCCGATCCTCTAGCCATTAGGGGTTTATTATTGATGGTTGTATTTTCTGAATTTCCTAACTTAGAATAAGTTTCTGTACTTAATAAAATAGTTGGTCGTCCATATTCCTGTGCTATCTGACTAGCAACTAAACCTAAAATTCCTACTTGCCATTGCGGGTTTTCTAAAACAATAACACCAGTAGTTGATAAATCTAATTGAGTGATTTGTTTTTGTATTTGTTGGGTGATATATTTTTGTAAAGCTTTACGGCGAGTATTAGCTAATTCTGTTTCTAAAGCTAATTTTTCAGTATGATTTAAATCTCGACTGGTAAGTAATTCTACACAAAAAGAAGCATCACCATGAATGCGACTTACTGCGTTAATTCTTGGACCAATTCCAAAGGATATATCCGTAACGCGATCGCCATTTTTTTTACATAATTCTAATAGTTTTCCTACTCCGGGACGCTTCCGCTGATTTGGAGTTTTTTGATAATCTTCGCGTAATTTATTAATTCCTATTTGGGCTAAATAACGACAATCACCTGTAAGTTTAACTAAATCCGCAATTAAGCCGATCGCTACCAAATCTAATAAATTTTCTAAAGGTTCTTTTGGCAGATCTGGTAAACTCTCATAAAGGGCTTCTATTAATTTATAAGCAACAGCAACCCCAGATAAATTAAATAATTGATGATTTTCTGATAAATAACGTGGATTTATAATTGCTACTACTGGTGGGCGTTGTAATGGTAAAGTATGGTGATCTGTGACAATAATATCTATTCCTAACTGATTAGCATATTCAATTTCCTTTAAATTGGTGCTACCTGTATCACAAGTAACAATTAAATTAAAACCTTTTTGGGCTAAATTATCAATACCTGGACAATTTAAACCATGAGACTCCGTGAGGCGATCGGGAATATAATAAATAAGTTGATTATTTTGAGTAAAAAACTGTCCTAACCCATCCCACAATACGCAAGTTGCTGTCACTCCATCCGCATCAAAATCTCCCCAAATAGCAACTTTTTCCCCAGTGTTTATAGCTGTTTTTAAACGATTTATAGCTAAATATATTTCTTCCCCAAATTCAAAGGCACTAGCAGGTTTATATAATTCTGGGTTTAAAAAAACTGCTAATTTATTCATATCTCTAAAATCTCTTTGCCACAACAATTGAGCAGCATATTTTCCTGATATATCTGGAAAATATCGCCTAATTTCTGCTATAAATTCCTCTGGTATTTCCTGAATTGGTTGTACTTGCCATAATTGCTCTAACATAATAAAATCAACTAATTAATTACAAAAAATATGGTTTGTTTTCCCCCATTATAATATATAAATATCACAATTATACTAAAAAACAATTTCTAAACTAATAATTTATGATAATATATTTGGATAGACTAATTCTGTGTAAGGGATAAATTTATGTCTATGATTCAAGTTAAACGCTTTAGCTTAAATGAATATCACCAATTAGCAGAGATAGGTTTTTTTCGGGAAGATGACAGAATAGAGTTAATTAAGGGAGAAATTATAGAAATGGTAGCAAAAGGAAAAGCCCACGAAACTTGCTTGAGAAATTTATGGAAACAAATGCCAAAATTGGTGGGAGATAGGGCAACTTTACAATCACAAGCACCGATTATGATACCACCTAATAGCGAACCAGAACCAGATTTTGCGATCGGGCAAAACCGAGATGATAACTATTTGTCGGAACATCCACAACCCAAGGACTGTCTCTTATACACATCTGACGCTGCCGACGATACTCCTTGTG
>CAWUOF010000449.1:0-4029 GCA_963923765.1 uncultured bacterium
AATTGATTAGGGGAGGTTGTTGAATAGGGAATTTTTAAATGGGTAAATATTTAAAATAATTAGATTTTTTAATTGGATTTTTTAAAGTTAAAAATATAACAAAAATATAATAAGAGCATCCTCAAGGTATTGGGGATGCTGTGAAAAAAAGAGTTTGTATCATGGAGAAAATCGCATTACATATATTTTAATCATTTAATAGTAATCCGATTCGGGTTCTGGTTGAGGTTCTGGCATTTCAAAGTTGGAAACGTCGCGAAGATAGCGAGTAGTTTCATCTTCTAAACGATGAATTAGATAGGGTTCCATCGCGTTACTGTGGCGCAGGGCTGCGATATATCCGTCTAAGTACATTCGCAAGTCATCAAAGCGATATCCTCGATTCCACATATCCACGAAGGTGTCGGTAATTTTCTGATAGTAACGTATAGTTTGAGCGTCTTGAAGCATGGTTTTTTACCTGATGATTTTTGATTTTTGGGTTTTAGCTATGAAATGGATGCTATCAACTATTATCGAGAGAGGATTTGCGATTTGGGATGAATCCAAATACCGCTTATCCAAAATCTAAAATCTAAGGCGATGGTTTATTTTAGGGCCTAATTAACTTTCGCGATCGTCTATTTTTGGCTTCTTTGACGCATCTCGCAGTTAGTTTGTTCTATGCCCGATCGCTTCGGTCAACGGTTTGCTTAGTTATTGGGGAAATTTTTTGTCCAATATTAACTAAGAGCAAACTTTTGCCTGGTTATCGGTTTCTAGTTGACCTTTGCGATATTCTCAGGGATTTTGGGACAATAGTTTGCATTCGATGATTAGTAGATGAAAATCGTAGTGTAGCAAATGCTGAGAATTTATGGGTGTCAATTTGACTAATTTTTTAGATTTTCTAAATAAAAGAACAAAATTTTAGATTAGCTTTAGATTAGCATTGCTCAAAAGTGGTATTAGTCTGCGATCGAGCTATTTCCCCTGGAAAAAAATTGATTACTACCTCCCTTAGTACAGCAATATATATAATTTAGGGAATAATTTCAGGATTTATTTCCGGCTTGATTTCGGGCTTTATTTTAGGGATGATTTCGAGAATGATTTCTGAAAAAATCCAGGCCATTATCTAGTCCGAAATTTATTTATTAAGCTAAAGCTTGACTTTTTCCCTATTATTGTGTTAAGGCGATAAAAACAATGCTTTACTTTTATTTTAACGGCTACATTCTGAGTTATTGAGATTCTTTATAACTAAGTGACAAGATTTTATAGAATTTTTAAAATTTATAGTCCCAATTAGCAATTTGTGTAGATCTACGTAACTTTAGTTACAAAACCATGACAAATGCTCTGTTAACCTGGAAACCAAGAAGGCAAAGGAAAGCATACTGCCGTGAGTTTTGTTTGTATTCAGATTATTGAAGGTAATCCCCATCTGCGATCGCTGCTAGGCTGGCACTTACAGCAGGCAGGCTATGGGGTATGTCAATCAGCAGACATCTACCATGCCAGAGAAGTTTTCCATCGACGTCAGCCGACGTTGATCATTCTGGACTCGGACTTGCCCGATGGCGATGGGGTGGAGTTTTGTAGATGGCTGCAACAACAGCAACAATCGCTGATTTTAATGCTCTCTGCTCGCAATACAGAAGCCGATATTGTGACAGGGTTAAAAGCTGGGGCAGATGACTATCTGACTAAACCTTTTGGAATGCAGGAGTTTTTGGCCCGTGTTGAAGCTCTGCTGCGACGCCATCGCAATGTTGCAGCCCCAGCATCCCTAGATTATGGGGATTTAAAAATTGACTTGGTACAACGCCGAGTTCGCTATAAGGATGAGTTTATCGATTTAACTCCCCAGGAGTTTAGTCTGTTGTATGTACTCACCCAAGCTGGAGGCACTCCTTTAAGCCGATCGGAATTATTACGACGAGCTTGGCCCGATGCGATCGACAACCCGCGCACGATCGATACCCATGTTTTATCCCTGCGGAAAAAAATTGAAGTTGATCCCCGACAACCAAGTTTAATTCAAACGGTTCGTAATGTTGGCTACCGTTTTAATATAGAAATTTTAGGAGTCGGTGGTAGTGGGGAAAATATCTCTACTGAAATTTTGTCTACAGCCTCGCGTTCGTCTTTACCCATATCTAACCCAGACAGCCGTAATGGTCATCGATCCCCGATGAATAATCAATTTTTAGGTAAAAACTAAAAGTTATTAATAGAATTAACTAATTCCATTCTTCGGCTTCTCTTGCTTCGGCGTTAATTATTTCTTGGCGTAATTTTTCCCAATTGGTGAGATGAGATGGAGTATCACTAATTATTTCCCCTCGATCAAGGTAAATAACTTGGCTGCCAAATTCCTGCACAAATTCCCATTGATGATTCACCATAAAAATTGCCATATTAGCGGTATTAGCAACTTCATTTAATACATTTATTAAATATTTTGCCCTGCCCCCATCTAGGGCAGAAGTTGGCTCATCCAAAAGTAAAATTTTTGGTTGAATAATTAGGGCGCGTGCGATCGCTACTAATTGTCTCTGTCCTACTGAAAGCTGTACTTCTGTACGTTGTAACCACTCTGTGGGTAAATGTATTTTTTCTATCCAAAATTCTAGGCGTTCTGCGATCGCCTTTTCTGGTAATTTCCGTAATTTTAGTGGATAAGCTAATGCTTCTGCCACTGTCATCCCCAACAGTTTCGACTCTTGCAGCACCAAAGTTACTTTTTGCCGTAGTTGTATAACTGGAATTTCTCGATAATTTTGATTTTCTAAATAAATTTCACCCTTTGATGGACTACTTAAACGATTTATTAACCGCAACAGAGAAGTTTTTCCGGCTCCTGAAGGTCCAATAATAGCTATTTTTTCCCCTACATTTACGCTAAAAGAAATATTGTTAAGCAGAGATATTTCTTTATGGCTTACCCCTGTATTTAAACTGACATTTTCTAGGCGAATTAAAGCATTCATAGCCAAACCCAAAATTTTATTATTTATTAATAAAAATAACAAAGCAAGGGTACATAAAAGCACCCCAACTAAACTTTGTTATTAAAACGGGTGTATCTCAAAAATGTAAAAAACCGTTATTGTGCTTTTGGGCTTTGCTTAAAATATAAGCAAAAACTATTTATGTTTTTCTATTTAAAATATTGTTTTTTTGCAAAAGTGAGATTCATCCACAGGCACAATAAAATATTTTTGGTTTTGACTAATTGAGCATTGAAAAAAAAATTATGGAAATTTTACTTTAGCTGAACACCCATTAATTTGGTTAGCTGTTTAACTGAGATTTTTTGAAAAAATTTTGTTTTGCAAGTTTTTTATTTTTGGTTTTTAACCCAAGAATAATTTTTATTACAGACGCTCAGGTTAGCGTCTGGACTGGAGAAAAATTAAAAAGCGCAAAACCTAAATTTTAATCAACAGCAGTTAACGTAGCGAAGGCTAAAGTATCTGGGACATTCCTAGTAGATTTAGGTATAATTTCTTCCCGTTGGTTATTATCAATTTGTGGTGATTTTATTTCTGGATCGGAATCAAGGTGAATTTGACCGGATTCGTCTATCCGTAGGCGATCGCAGGATATTTTATCAGATAAAATGGCACTAGCCATCATGCCAGTGTGAATTTCTAACAATGCTTCGGGCAATGCTTCAAATACCAGACGCTGTCCTGGAAATACCACCCGCTCAAAGTACCAATTAGGGATATTAGAAATGCGAGCTATTTGTACTTTACTTGTTGCATTGACATAGCAGCAGAGAATACCATAAGGTTGTTCGGATGGTAAGGGATCGAGGATTTGAGCCATAACTGCTGAGGAGCTAATTGCGCTAAAAATTAACTTTACTTTTATACAGTAACACTATTTGATCCCCATTTGCTGTAAATACGACTACCAACTGCATTTTTCTTTACTCTGTTATTCAAAATTCATAAATATGACCAAATAAAATTAGTAAAAATATGGGATGGGGAATTGGGCAGGGGCTGTCTCTTATACACATCTCCGAGCCCACGA